>JBMNOU010000128.1:0-2938 GCA_050943215.1 Christensenellales bacterium
AAATAGAAAAACTGGAGCAAAAACTGGACAAATATAAAGCTATCAAACAAGGCATGATGCAAGAACTGCTGACTGGCAGAATTAGACTGGTAGGGGAGGGGACGCAATGACGAAAGTGGGGAAACCGGAGAGGATAACGCAAAACCGGATCATTGAACTTTTTACCAACAAGCTTGGTTATACCTATATTGGGAATTTACATGACCAGAATAATTCTAATATCAATGAACCGTTGCTTAAAGATTATCTCAAGAAGCGGGGCTATTCTGATGAGCTTATTCGCCGGGGGATTAATTCACTCGCTGATGCTGCCAAGAAACCAGATTTATATGCCGCTAACAAAGAAGTTTATTCTTTACTCCGGTATGGCAGTTCAGAAAAGGAAGATGTGGCAATTAAAAACCAGCCAGTTAAGTTTATAAACTGGCAAGAACCTTACGAAAATGATTATTATATTGCGGAGGAAGTAACCGTTGTAGGAGAAAATACCAAGCGGCCTGATATCATGCTCTATATTAATGGTATAGCGGTCGGAGTTCTGGAATTGAAACGCAGCATCGTATCTGTATCCCAGGGGATCAGACAGAATTTAGATAACCAAACCGATGATTTCATACGGCCATTTTTCTCTACGATACAGTTGTTAATGGCTGGTAATGATACTGAGGGATTGCGCTTCGGGGTTATAGATACTCCTGAAAAATATTACATCGAGTGGAAAGAAGATGAAAAAGCTGCCGATTTCCTTTCGCTTCAAGTTAAAGAGTTAAGTAAGGATGAGTTCTATAAGCTGGATAGGCACTTGATCAGCCTGTGTCATAAAGAACGCCTGCTTGATATTATTAGTAATTTTATGGTGTTTGACAGTGGGACTAAAAAGATTTGCCGCCATAATCAATATTTTGGGGTCCTGGCAGCGCAGGAAAGGATAAAAGCTAAAGAGGGTGGGATTATCTGGCATACCCAGGGCAGCGGCAAGAGTCTGACAATGGTATGGTTGTCTCGCTGGATTAAAGAAAACATTCCGGAAGCCAGGGTGCTGATTGTTACGGATCGGGAGGAACTCGATGATCAGATAGAAAACAAAGTCTTTGGTGCAGATGGGGTGGGGGACGAGATCTATCGCACAAAAAGCAGCGCCGATTTAATTGCTAAATTGGATGCTACCATTCCCCGAATGATGTGTTCCTTAATACATAAATTTGGCAAGCACAATGACAACGATGATAAGGCCTATAATAGCTATATTGAAGGACTTCTAGCTAATTTGCCGCCTAACTTCAAAGCTAAAGGTGAATTCTATATTTTTGTTGATGAATGTCATAGAACTCAGTCTGGAAAGCTTCACGATGCTATGAAAACCATTATTACCGATGCAGTTTTTATTGGATTTACTGGTACACCGCTATTAAGCCGGAAGGAAATGAAAAGGCGTAAAATACAAAGCAGCATAGAGATTTTCGGCACCTATATTCATACTTACAAATATCCTGAAGCGGTGGCTGACAAAGTGGTTTTGGATTTACGATATGAAGCCAGAGATGTACCCCAGGATGTAGTGTCGCAGAACAAAATCGATTTATGGTTTGATACTAAAACCAAAGGGCTTACTGATACGGCAAAAGCTCGGCTTAAAAAACGCTGGGGCACGCTTAAAGAAATCTATAGCTCTGAGGCCCGTTTATCCAAAATTGTATCTGATATTATTTTTGATTTTGAGATAAAGGACCGGCTCAATAATGACCGTGGAAACGCCATCTTAATCGCTACCAGTATTTATGAGGCTTGTAAATACTACAAGTTGTTTACTGATAGCGGTTTCAACAAGTGTGCCATAGTAACCTCTTATACGGCAGATATATCTGAGATAAAGGGAGAGGCTACAGGAGAGTCAAGAGATACGGAAAACCGTTTCAAATACGCAATCTATCAAAAAATGTTGAATGGCAAGGATATAAAGCCTTTTGAGGATGAGGCTAAAGAAAAGTTTTTAAAAGAGCCAGGCCAAATGAAACTTTTAATTGTAGTAGACAAGCTATTAACGGGTTTTGATGCACCCAGTGCAACGTATCTTTACATTGACAAATCCATGCGTGATCATGGGCTATTCCAGGCCATATGCAGGGTTAATCGACTGGACGGCGATGATAAGGAATATGGTTACATTGTTGATTATATGGACCTGTTTAAAAGTCTGGAAAAGGCGGTGGAAGATTATACCTCTGAGGTTTTTGATACATTTGAAAAAGAAGATGTCATCGGATTGTTGAAAAATAGGGCCAAGGAAGCCAAATCACATTTAGAAGAGTTGTTACAAAGCTTGCGGGCGCTTTGCGAACCAGTAGCCTATCCGCAGACAACCATTGAATTCATTAGATATTTCTGCTGGGAGGAAGATGGTGATTTAGACCAATTAGAGGCTAATGAATCAAAAAGGCAAACTCTATATACGTTGACTGCTTCCGTGTTAAGAGCTTTTGCCGAAGTAATTGATAATCTCGATGATTTGGATTACAGCACAGACCAGATTGAGACAATTAAGAAAGAGGTAACACTTTATAATAAGATCCGCGAGGAAATAAGGCTTGCCAGTAGCGATTATATTGATCTTAAAAAATACGAAGCTGATATGCGGTATTTGATTGATACCTATATCAGTGCCGGAGAGAGTGAAAAAATATCTGCATTTGATGATATGTCGTTGATAGAAATAATTCTGGAACATGGTGTTGATTTTGTTAAATCAATGCCTGATGGTATCAAGAATAATCGGGATGCTGCCGCTGAAACTATCGAAAATAATGTCCGGCGAAAAATAATCGAAAAAAGCGGAACAAATCCTCGTTACTATGAAAAGATGTCTGAGTTGCTAACCAAGATTATCGAAGAACGTAAGAGTCATAAAAAAGAATACAAAGAATACCTACAAAAAATTGTT
>JBMNOU010000129.1:0-2932 GCA_050943215.1 Christensenellales bacterium
GTCGTCTGCGGGAAATAGTGGTAGAAACATCTACTCAGGATGCCCAAGATTTTTTACAGCGTACCATAGCCAAGATTCAAAAGAATATATTATTTGTGGATCTACCCAGCTATCGCAATGCTTTTCTAGAAAAGCATAATGCTTTTTTAAAACAATTTCAGGAAACAGTTAGTAACCGGCGCAGTTCCCTGGCGACTAATGTGGCCTTTGAGAAACGGTGGGTTTTGAACAGCCTGCTTAATTTTAAGACCGTACTGGAAACGCCCAATATTTTGGCGGAACGGGCCGGCTATTTTAAGGATCAGCCAGCTATCCTGGTCTCAGCAGGACCTTCGCTAGATTATGAACTGGAAAACCTCAAGCATATCAAGGAAAACGGCCAGGCCTATATATTTTCCGTGGGATCGGCAGTGAATTCACTATTATCTGCTGGTATTCGTCCTCATGCCCAGTGTACTTATGATCCTACCGAAGCCAACCAGCAGAAGGTTTTTGCGCGTATTACCAAGGAGAAAATTACCGACATTCCTTTGATTTTTGGTAGCAGTGTCGGTTTTGAAGTTTTAAGAAACTATCCAGGTAAAAGCCTGCTGCACATGATAACCAGCCAGGATACTATATCCTCCTATTTGCTAAAAATGGAAGATAAAACTAAGTTGGATGCGGTACAAGATGCGCCTTCTATAGCTGTGGTTACCCTGCAGCTGCTATATAAATTGGGCTTTAACCCTATCATTCTGGTAGGGCAAAACTTAGCATATGCTGATAACCGACACTACGCTGGAGGTATTAGTTATGCCAGCAATTTACGCATTGATCCCGCTAAAACACAAGGGTTGATTGAAGTTGAAAGCGTGGATGGAAACACTGTATATACAAACAACTCATTTAATCGCATGCGCTTAAACATGGAACAGTTCATCCTAGCCATGTCAGATGTTGAAGTCATCAATACTACCCGAGGCGGGGCTGATATAAGGGGGACCACTTACCGCACCTTAGAAGAACTCATGGCAACAAGATTTTTGTCCCAGCGGGTAGTGGAGGATAATTGGCATCAAATTGCTGCTGCTGGTTACGACGTAGATTATTTACACACAGGATTTGCCCGCCTGGATAATGATTACCATCAACTGATAAACTATTTGACCGATGTCAACAGCAAGCTGGAAGAAATAAAACAACTTAAGGAAGCGCGTAATTATGGCCAGCTTAATCGCTGTTGGCCTCAACTGGACCGAGCTTTCAACAGAGTTAAGAAGAACAGCTTCTATAAACAGGTCATCCACCCCATGAATCGTGTCACTTATAATCTGTATTTTGAAAAACTGTCGGCAGTACGCTTTGAAAGTGATCTGAGCGTAAAGGCAGATGTTATCGTGTCGAGTCTAGGAAGAGCAGTCTATGACAGTCTGGTGGACTTACAATCGCTCGCATCGGTAATGAAAGCCATGCAACAATACATTGAAAACATTACTGACAAAAGGGAGGATTGAGTTCATGAACAGCAAAATAATTGAACCACCCATGGTAATCGCTGAAATTGGCTGCAACCATAAGGGTGATTTGGATATTGCCAAGGAGATGATCCTCACAGCCAAGATATTTTGCCGTGTGGATGCAGTAAAGTTTCAGAAAAGAAACGTAAAGGAAACCTTATCTCCTGAAGAATACAATTCTCCCCATCCCAATCCTTATAATTCGTACGGCAGCACCTATGGAGAACATAGAGAATTCCTGGAGTTTTCCCTGGACCAACACCGGGAACTAAAGACATTATGTGATGAGCAGGGTATTACTTATAGCTGCTCAGTATGGGATTTAACATCCGCCCAAGAAATCGCTTCGTTAAATCCTCCATTCATAAAAATCCCTTCCGCTTTGAGTGACAATTTTGAAGTATTAGAGTGGTTATGCGCTAACTATTTGGGAGATATACATATTTCAACTGGTATGACTACCAAGCGGGAAATAAAAAGCATAGTAGATTTTTTTATTGAGCATAAACGCAACAACAATTTGGTAATTTATCACTGCACGTCAGGTTATCCTATCGAGTTTAAGGACGCCTGTCTGTTCGAAATTGTCCGTCTTAGAAAAGAGTATGGGGATATGGTTAAATCGATTGGCTTTTCCGGACATCACAACGGAATCGCTATCGACATTGCTGCTTATACACTTGGAGCATCGATCATTGAAAGACATTATACCCTGAACCGGACCTGGAAGGGGACTGATCACGCTGCTTCCCTTGAACCTGATGGGTTAAGAAGATTAAAACGAAATCTGATGGCCACTTACGAAGCGCTTCAGTTCAAAGAGGCCGACTTGCTAGAAATAGAAAAACCGCAAAGGAGAAAGCTAAGATGGAACCGCAATCAGTAGTTGCTTTCATACCAGTGCGGGGGGGAAGCAAATCCATATCTCTAAAGAATATTAAGCCTTTGGCGGGCAGACCTTTGGTATTCTGGACTCTTGATGCTGCGTTAGGATGCAATTACATAGATAAGATTTATGTAAGTACAGATAGCCAGGATATTGCACAGACAGTAGAATCCTATCGTCAAAAACTTTCCTTTAATGAACGCAGCAAGCTGCAGTGCATTGGACGCAGCCCTGAGACTGCTACGGATACAGCCAGTACAGAATCAGCTATGCTGGAGTTTGCCCGCAGCCATATGTTTGACAACATCGTTTTAATTCAGGCCACCAGTCCATTATTGACTTCATTTCACCTGGACCAAGCCATCTATAAATATAACCAGGGTAAATATGATAGTATGCTGTCTTTGGTGCGGCAAAAACGTTTTATTTGGCATGAAGATGAGAATGGCATTGTTGAGCCTGCTAATTATGATCCGCTCAATCGACCAAGACGACAGGAGATGAATGGTTTCCTGGTGGAAAACGGTTCATTTTATATAACCTCCCG
>JBMNOU010000004.1:0-70310 GCA_050943215.1 Christensenellales bacterium
GACCAAAATTTCTTATAATTATAATATAAGGGGATTGTATATGAATGTTTATCTGGATTGCCTGCCCTGCATGCTTCGGCAGGTACTGGAAGCCTCCCGGATGGCAACCGAAAGTTTGGCTTTACAGGATGATATTATAAAGGAAGCGGTCAGCGTGCTGGGTGGCTACAGGATGTATCAAAGTTCCCCTGAAGTCGCAAGAGTTCTTCACCGGATCGTTAAAAACCATACAGGAATATCTGACCCGTATAAAGATATAAAGAGAAAACACATTGATATGGCACTCGGTTTGTATCCGCGGCTTAGGCAGTTTCTTTGGGATAAGCAAGACCAGCTCTTTTGGGGGCTTAAGCTGGCGGCCATTGGGAATGTGATCGATTCCGCCATCGGAACAAAAGTCGATATTAAACGCAGTATCGAATATGAACTCAACAGAGATTTTGCTATCTGCGACATAAATCATTTGGAGAGCCGGCTAAAGCATGCAGAAACACTGCTGATTATTGGGGACAACGCCGGCGAGACGGTGTTCGACCGTCTGCTGATCGAAACCCTTAAAAAAATTGATATAATCTACGCTGTAAGGAGCGCTCCTGTGCTAAGCGACACAACTTTAGGGGATGCTCTTGCCTCGGGTCTTGGCGAATGCTGCACGGTTATCTCAACAGGGTGTGATGTTCCGGGCGTAATACTTGAAGAATACAGTGACGAGTTTCTCAACGTATTTTACGGTGCCGACATCGTCATTAGTAAAGGGCAAGGCAATTATGAAACGCTCTTTGAATGTGGCCGTGAAATATATTTTCTTTTAAAAGCCAAGTGTCAGGTTTTGTCGGGCTTGCTAGGCGTTCCGGTGGGTGATTTTGTTTTTAAGCATAAAAATAAAGAAGATTCAGGCACCATCGATGCTTGTTAAACACGGTCAATTAACTAATAATATAAAGGATGTGGTAATATGGATAAAAAACCAGCGAATTTTAAATCATGCCTGCAGCCGGCAACCAAGGCGCTGATATCATGCAGGGGGCTTGACGGAAGGGACAATGCGCTTGCTGTAGCATACTGCTGCAACTGTAGCTTTGATCCGCCCATGGTCATGGTGGGCATAGTACCTTCTCGTTTTTCGCACAAGCTAATCAAGGAATCGGGATGTTTTGTTGTTAATCTGCCAACAAAAGATAACAAATCGCTGCTTGATTATCTCGGTTCGCACAGCGGCCGCGATGAGGATAAACTGAAAAATGCAGAAGCGGCGGTCGGCGAGGCGCTTAAGATAAACGCCCCTATACTGGATGATTGCCCAGTAAATATTGAATGCCGCATTATTGATTCCATCATGACCGGTTCGCACGAAATGTTTGTGGGCAAGATCGAATATGTCCATGCGCATAAGGGGCTTGTCAAGCCGGATGGCAGCATTGATTTTAAGATGATGGATTTTCTGTAATTGACGTTTTTAAGTCGCTGTTTTAAGGATGCCGTTTTCGGGCGATATTTATTGTATTTTATTTGCAAATGATGGCAGAGACTTGACAACAAAGGCTTGCCGCATTTAGTATATAACTATGTTATAACATTAATAAACATCATTATACGCTTTGAGTTTTCTAAAATTAATATGCGAGGGTGTACGATATGCAAGGGACGGAATGGATAAAACTGTACAACGGCGTGAACATACCGCCGATATTTCTGGGAACATGGGATATACGCACACAGGAACAGGCAGATACATCTATTAAAGCCGCCGTATCGTGCGGTTACCGCGGCGTTGATACAGCCGCTTGCTACGAAAACGAGTCCGTTATACGCTGGGGCATCGAGCACTGCGGAGTGGACAGGAGCGAGCTGTTTGTCACGTCAAAGCTGTGGAACAACGGCCATGGCTACGACAAAGCGCTAAAAACCTTTGACGAGACGGAAGAAAAGCTTAGCAGTGTTGATATGTACTTGATTCACTGGCCAGGGCCGACGCAGAGCTTTCTTGAAACGTGGAAGGCATTCGAACGCCTATATGAAGAAAAGAGAGTCAAAGTAATAGGAGTGTCTAATTTTATGATGGCACATATGGATATGCTGCTTGATCACTGCAATATTAAGCCGATGGTCAATCAAATCGAATGCCATCTGTATTATACTGATCATCAGCTGCTACAGTATTGCTTAGAGAGGGATATTACGGTACAAGCTTTTAGCCCATTGTCATCAGGCAACGGGCTTATGGACGATGAGACGCTGAAAAAAATTGCCGCCAAATACGACCGGACGCCGGCGCAGGTGGCAATGCGCTATCTTCTCCAGATCGGAGTTTATCCGCTCCCCAAATCATCCAAGCCGCATCGGATCGCAGAGAATATTCAGTTATTCGATTTTACTATTAGCGACGATGATATGCAGACACTAAAAGAGATGAACAAGCTTCAGCGGACAAACAAGGATCCGTTCAAGTTCTTTGATCAGGATTATAAGTAAAGCAAAAAGATAAAAATAAACCGCCTAGGGTTCCAATAAAGACTATCCCTTCATGGGATGGTCTTTATTATTTTCAGATGTTATCGATCAGCTGTAGAATACGAGGCACGAAAATGATTAGCCCGACGGCGGCTGAGACGATAGAAAAGACCAGAACAGCACCGGCAGCGATGTCTTTTGCGATTTTAGCTAGCGGCTTATATTCGCTTGTGATCATATTAATGACTGTTTCGATGGCCGTATTGATCATTTCAGTAGAAATCACACCGGCAGAGCATACTAAAATAACAGCCCATTCCAAACCGGAAAGATCAAAAAATATGCTTGCCGCAATCACCACAGAGAAAAACACCAGCATAATGCGAAGGTTTTTCCCATACAGAACGGCCGATATAATACCCCTGATGGCAAATTTAAACGAACGCAATGACAAATTAACCTCCGGGAGATTATCTTTTTTATTCACTATCAAAACCAATAATAGCACAAAGAGTCCGCTAATAACAAGGTGTACGTTTGATCATTTGAAAAGATTTGGCCGCAGCTTTCTTATAAAGAAACGGGTCTGGAAACCTAAAACAGCCGGCAAAAAATAATATTTGATCTGGCATGACCGTTATATGATACAATAATACAAAAATACTCATAGGAGCATATATGAAAATACTAGCATATAGTTACAGACAGGATGAAACCGAATACTTTCAAAAATTCAGTGAAAAATATCAGGTTGATATAATGATGTGCAAAGACGCACCGTCACTTAACAATGCCCATCTTGCCAAGGGATGCGCATGCATCAGCATTATCACTACGCCTATTGGTGCAGCATTGCTTAAAAAATTTTATCAAGCCGGCGTCCGCTATATTTCAACAAGGACGATCGGATATGAGCATATCGATATCAAATACGCAGACCAGATCGGTATTGACGTTGGAAATATCACATATTCACCAGGCAGTGTTGCCGATTATACCGTTATGCTGATGCTGATGGCTATCCGCAAAATCAAGGCTATCATGGCCCGTAGCCAGGTGCAGGATTATTCACTCAGGGCTGTAAGGGGGAGAGAGCTTAAAAATATGACCGTTGGGGTTATAGGCACCGGGAGGATCGGCCAGGCCGTGATCAAAAATTTAAGCGGTTTTGGTAGCAGGCTATTAGCTTACGATCTTCTGCCAAACGAAAAAGCCGCGCGCTATGCCGTATATGTATCACTGGAAGAACTCTTAGAACAGAGCGATATAATCACGCTGCATGTGCCTGCCGACGAAAATAATGTACACCTGATCAATAATGAAACGATTGCAAGGATGAAAGACGGTGTCTGCATCATCAACACAGCACGCGGATCGCTCATTGATACACAAGCGCTGATTGATGGAATCGAACAAAAAAAGATTGGCAGCGCGGCTCTTGACGTCATTGAAAATGAGACAGCATTGTATTACAATGATTTGAAATGCGAGGTTCTCAAAAATCGGGAGCTTGCGGTACTCAATTCGTACCCGAATGTAATCGTTACGCCTCATACCGCTTTTTTTACCGACCAGGCTGTAAGTGACATGGTAGAGAACTCTATTTTAAACTGTAGTGCGTTCATGAAAAATCATACTGCATAGCATTACTAAGTTGAAAGCATTATATAACGCATAAAGGTGCTGACCACATTGGCTAGCGCTTTTTTATTTTAAAAGGAAGAAATTATTAAAATAAACACCTAAAATATTAAAATATAAAAAAATTGATAAAAATTTCACAATATCTATTGACGAAATATGTTGATGAATGTAGGATAAGAAATAAAGAATAATAAAGAGTATTTTTAAGGCACAATTTGACACTGATACGATTAGAAGCTGGTGCCCGCCTGGCAGGGCTTCTTCACAATATTTAAAAATTTAGGAGGTAACGGCTATGGATTTTAAACTCTCGCCCGAGCATCTGCTGTTGCAGCAAATGTACAGGAACTTTGCCGAAAATGAGGTAAAGCCTTTGGCGGAAACGATTGACGAGGAAGAACGGTTTCCTTCAGAGACGATTATAAAGCTGGCGAGATACGGCTTTATGGGCATACCGTTCCCTAAAGAGTATGGGGGACAGGGCGCAGACAATCTGGCATATGTAATGGCTATCGAAGAGATATCCAAGGTATGCGGGACGACGGGCGATATCGTATCGGCCCATACATCGCTGTGTGCATGGCCGATCTATGAGTTCGGCACTGAGGAACAAAAAAGGAAATACCTGCCTCCTCTTTTGAGAGACGGGAAGGTTGGTGCGTTTGGACTTACCGAATCTAACGCGGGGACCGATGCATCGGGCCAGCAAACAAGAGCGATTCTAAAAGATGACCACTATGTTTTAAACGGCACAAAGATATTTATCACAAATGCTGCCTACGCGGATACATACATAATTTTTGCGATGACCGATAAATCGAAAGGAAAATCGGGAATATCCGCGTTTATTGTTGAAAAGGATTTCCCCGGATTTTCAGTAGGCAAAATGGAGAGGAAAATGGGTATCCGTGGTTCCGCTACATGCGAGCTTATAATGGACAACTGCATGGTGCCTAAACAAAACCTGCTCGGCAAAGAGGGCAGAGGGTTTTCCATCGCGATGAAGACGCTTGACGGAGGAAGAATCGGTATCGCGGCACAGGCGCTGGGGCTTGGAGAAGGCGCCATCGAAACAGCCATCAAATATGTCAAGGAAAGAAAACAGTTTGGCAAACGGCTTTCCCAGTTTCAGAATACGCAGTTTAAATTGGCGGAAATGCACGCAAGAGCGCAGGCATGCCAGCTGCTTGTCTACAGAGCCGCATGTGAGAAAGACGCTAACCGAGAATACGGGCATCTAGCGGCTATAGCCAAGCTAATGAGTGCTGATATGGCCAACGATGTCACGCGAAAGGCGGTTCAGCTTTTGGGTGGCTACGGGTATACACGCGAATATCCGGTGGAACGGATGATGCGGGATGCGAAGATCACTGAAATATACGAGGGCACCAGCGAGGTCCAGAAGATGGTTATCGCAGGGCACTTGAAAGTCAACTGACAAACACGGCATAGGAGGGCAATATGAATATAGTTGTATGTGTAAAGCAAGTTCCGGACACAACCGAAGTTAAGGTCGATCCAATCAGCGGTACTCTGGTACGCGAAGGTATTCCGAGCATCATCAACCCAGACGATAAAGCCGGTGTAGAAGCGGCTCTTCGCATCAAAGAACAGTTGGGGGGAACAGTCACCATACTGTGTATGGGACCGCCTCAGGCGGATGTTGCATTGCGCGAGTGCCTGGCAATGGGTGCGGACGAGGCAATTCTTCTCTCTGACCGCGCGTTTGCCGGTGCTGATACGTGGGCGACGTCTTCCACCCTTGCAGCGGCCATCAAAAAACTCGATTACGATTTAATCATTGCCGGCCGCCAGGCGATCGACGGCGATACCGCTCAGGTGGGGCCTCAGATTGCTGAGCATCTGAATTTGCCGCAGGTCAGCTATGTGGAATGCATCAAAGAAGTGACCGAAAACAGTATCGTTGTACAACGGCAGTTTGAGGATAGGTATCATATCGTTGAGATAAAGCTTCCATGCCTTATTACTGCGCTGAGCGAGCTCAATGTGCCTCGATATATGTCGGTGGGCGGCGCCTTTGACGCGTACAGGGAAAAGACAGTTAAGCATTGGAATCTTGAGAGCATTAAGGATACGATAGATATGGCCAATACCGGGCTTTCCGGATCACCCACAAGAGTCAAAAAATCGTTTACCAAGCAGGGAAAAGGAGCGGGTACAAAGTACGAGGTTGATGTGGATGAGGCTGTGGATATTATAATCAGCAAGCTGGCAGAGAGATACGTGATATAGGGGGAAACAAACATGAGTAAAAATATATTTGTATTTGCAGAACAAAGAGACGGCGAACTCCAAAAGGTGGCATTTGAACTTATTGGCAAAGCGAGGGAGCTTGCGGATAATTTAGATGAAAAAGTGGTCGCGGTACTAATCGGCCACGAAGTTGAGGCTCTTTCAAAACGCCTGATCTCATCCGGAGCAGATGAAGTGGTTTTAATACAAGACGAAATGCTTGCCGAATATGTGACAGAGCCGTATACAAAAGCAATTACCGCTGTTATTAAAGAATTTGATCCAGAGATATTCCTCTACGGTGCAACCGCTATAGGACGTGACTTAGCGCCGAGAGTGTCCGCGCGTATTCACACCGGCCTTACAGCCGATTGCACGGGTCTGGCTATAGATCCTGAGTCCCGCAACCTTTTGATGACGCGTCCGGCATTTGGCGGCAATATCATGGCCACGATTGTATGTGCGTCTCACCGGCCACAGATGGCCACTGTACGCCCCGGTGTAATGCAAATGAATAAAATCGATACATCACTAGAAGGTATTGTAACACGGTTCGATGTCCATTTTAAAGAAACCGATATGAATGTAAAGATATTAAGCGTGGTCAAGGATGTTAAAAAGGTGGCCGATATCACCGAGGCAAAGATACTTGTGTCCGGCGGGCGTGGAATTGGCCGCCCGGAGAAGTTTGAAAGATTGGCAGAGCTTGCGGATCTGCTTGGGGGAGAAGTCTCTTCTACGCGAGCCAATGTTGATGCCGGATGGATCACTAAAGACCGTCAGGTCGGACAGACGGGCAAAACAGTCAGGCCCAATCTTTACATCGCCTGCGGTATATCGGGCGCTATCCAGCACCTTGCCGGCATGGAGGATTCCGATCTGATTATAGCGATCAACAAGGACGATACCGCGCCGATATTCGATGTAGCCGATGTTGGGATTGTGGGGGATATCGACATGATCATTCCAAAGCTAATCGATGCTATTAAGAAATATACTGCGCAAAAATGCGCCGGTTGATGATTAATAACCAATAAAAGAGATATAAAAAAGAGCCGCTTTAAAGCGGCTCTTTTTATAACCTTAATGTTGTTTCAAATCAAAAGTACGAAGAGGTCTTATAAAACTCTCTCGCCGCCCGGATAGATGACAACTTCGATACCGGTACCGTCCTTCATGGCATTCATTCCGTCTTCGAACTGGTCAAGAGTGATACGGTGGGTGATAAGCTGAGTGAAGTCAACAAGCCCGCTTCCAAGCACTCTGACCGTCGGAACGAGTGAGAACAGTCCGATAAAGTTGCCCATCACGGTAATGTTGTTCCAGGTCAGATCCGTCTGGCAAATCGTCTGTCTGGCTGTGTCGTTCATGCCAAAGAGAAGGATCTTGCCGGCAGGCCTGACGCATTTCATCGCATCGGGTAAAAGCATACCCACAGCGTCAATAACAACATCGGCACCAACGCCATCCGTCGCGTTTAACACGGCTTCTTTCAAATCCTCATTTTTGGGATTGATCACAATATCGGCACCCATCTTCTTAGCGTAATCGATGCGGAAGTCTGAAACCTCAGAGATTATCACTTTTCCTGCGCCGTTAGCTTTGAGCAAAGCTGTGAAATATAGCCCGATCGGTCCCGCTCCGAGTACCAGCGCAGTCTCGCCGGGAATCAGCCTGATTTTTTCCATACCGCCCATTACACAGTTGATCGGCTCTGCGAAAACAGCAACGTCGGTCGGCATGTCGTCCGGAATCTTAACAGCCGCTTTTTCGGGTACCAAAACATATTCCGTAAACCCGCCGTCTACATGGATACCGATCGTTTCGATATTCCTGCACAGATTTGGATAACCGATCTGACACATAGGGCAATAGCCGCATGGGATATTCGGGTCACAGACGATTCTGTTGCCGACTTTTAAATTTTTGACGTCTTTACCGACTTCAACGATCCTGCCGACGAATTCATGTCCTAAAATAGCGCCGAATGTTGCCGGCATGCCCGGGGGATCATGCAGTATGTGCACATCAGAACCGCAAATGCTGGATGCTTCGATATGTACGAGTACCTGGTCCTGCTGGGTAATTTTTGGAATGGGCCGTTTAACAACTTCAAATTTTCCAACTTCTTTAAATATGACACCTGTCATTTCCTTCATACCAATCTCTCCTTTCAAAGTTAGCTATAAAACTTTTCTCTAAGGCCTTAGCAGAGTCTATACATATCACAACGCATTATAACTCTGGTTCGGTTAATATTCTATATTTTTCTATTATCGATCGCTTCTTTATTCATATAAATAAAGGCGAATAAATGGTTGTGATCGTAAAGGGAAGTCAGCTCGTTCATTCTTATTTTCAAAAGAAGGTTACATAAGGTTCAATACCGGTAACCTTAAACCAAATTATTTAGGATAGAGGATAAACCCTAGATAGAAGCACTGGTGATGCGATTAACGCTTATAATCCGGCATGCTTCGATCCGACTATGTGCCTATGGCTTCAAATTATTAGATAAAATATTCCCCTGTTTACGATAGGTATTATTAACAAAATGAATTGCGGGGGACCCCGCAACGTTTAACAGCTGCGAAGCCCCCCAAACAATCACCGATCAGTTTAACGATTCATCGTAGTTAAACCGGATCATTTTTTTACATAAAGTCAGCTACGTTTGAAGCGTCGATCTTTACAAACGGAATCCAAGTTTCTTTATCAACGCTTTCACCTTTCAGGATCTTCAGCATAGCTTCAACACCACCGCGGGTCTGGCCAGCAGCATCCTGGAAGTATGTGCAGTCGTAGGTGCCATCCTGTATAGCGACCTTAGCATCCTGTAGACCGTCAACACCAATGATGTAGATCTTCTTGTCAAGGTTCGCAGCGACAACCGCCTGCATCGCACCGATACCCATCTCATCGTTTTCAGCGATAACGCCGTCGATTTCATCACCGAAAGAAGTCAGCCAGTTCTCCATAAGATCCATACCCATGTCTCTCATCCAATCGGCTGTTTCCATAGCGAGAACTTCGATTTGCGGATGGTTAGCAAGAGCTTCCTCTATACCTTGTGTACGCTGAACCTCGGAAGACATTCCAAGATGGCCCTGAAGGACAACGACTTTGCCGCCTTCTTCGCCAAGCTGTTCAGCCATCCAGTCGGTAATGTTTCTGCCGACCTCAACGTCGTCAGAGCCGACATAAGAGTCAATGATGTCCGTGTTGGGGATAGTGTTAACCGCAACGACAGGAATACCGGCTTCTTTTGCCTTCTCTATAGCAGGAACGGCAGCATCTACGTCAACCGGTGTAATAAGGATGCCGTCGACCTGGTTTGTAATCAACGTCTCAACCTGACCTATCTGATTTGTAACGTCATTGTCGGCGTCAACGATTTCATACTCAACACCTAAATCAGCGCATGCGGCTTCATAACCGTCATACATTAGTCTGCCATATTCACTCTTGGTTAGATGCAGTGAAATACCAAGGCGAAATGTCTTCTCTGGTGCAGCTTCGCTTGTCTCTGGCGCAGCTTCGCTTGTCTCTGGCGCAGCTTCGCTAGCGCTTGGTTGTTCTTCGGCTTTCGGAGCGCAGCCAATCATTGCAAAACATAAAACCGCAACGATCATTAACACAAGCATAGATTTCAACAGTTTCATTTTCTTCTTCTTCCTCCTTTTTTTTAAATGCCTTATTAGGCATAAACTAAATTCAAATTATTTTGCTTCCTTCTTCGTCTGGACGTCCAATACGACGGACAAGATGATTATAGCACCTTTTACGATCAATTGGTAGTACGAAGACACATTTAATAAGTCTAGACCATTGTTGAGAATACCGATCAGCAAAAAGCCGAGTGCGGTGCCCCAGAGCGACCCTTCGCCGCCCATCAGGCTTGTACCGCCGATGACGGCTGCCGCAACGGCATCAAGCTCATAACCTTCACCGGATACGGCAAGGCCTGCGCTAACACGCGATGTCAGTACTACACCGGCAAGCCCGGCAAGCAAACCGCTGATAGCGTAGACGACTACTTTGAGCGGCCTTACCTTAAGACCTGAAACAAGCGCTGCGTCTTCATTGCCGCCGATGGCGTAAACGTATCGGCCGAATTTTGTTTTATAAAGTATAAACAGCATTATTGCAAAGACAATAATCAAAATGATAACCGGGATCGGGACGCCGAACCAATAACCGGAGCCCATTGCCAGGAAATCTTTTGACAAACCATTGACCGGCTTGGCGTTGGACATAACATATGTAAGTCCTCGCGCGATACTTAGCATGCCGAGCGTTTGGATAAACGCCGGAACACGGACATACGAAATCAGCAATCCGTTGATCAGACCGATGACTCCTCCTGCAAGGATACCGACTACAATTGGAACAACGATAGTCATTTCATGATTTTTCGCTAAAATAGCCGTGACGATACCTGCGAAGCCGACGATGGAGCCAAGAGACAAATCGATACCGGCTAAAAGGATAACATATGTCATGCCTATAGCGAGCAGACCATTAATAGAAATCTGCCTCAAAACATTCATGATATTGTTATACGTTGCAAAGTTCGGCTTAACGATAGACAATGCAATAATGATGATTACCAAAAAAGCGACAAGACCATATTTCTTGTAAATTTCGGCCCTGCTGACTTTTTTTATTTCCATTTTCTTTACGTCAGTTTTCATAACGCTCCCCCTGTTTTTACAGATTTGACATCGCCAAACGAAGGATTTCCGTTTGGTCAAATTCATCTTTTTTTAGTTCGCCTACGACAGTCTTGTTACTAAAAACAACAATTCTGTCGCTCATGCCAAGTATCTCCGGCAGCTCGGAAGAAATAAATATGACCGCTTTACCGCTCGAGCAAATATCGTTCATGATCTTGTAGATCTCATGCTTTGCGCCGACATCAATTCCGCGTGTCGGTTCGTCGAGTATTAGCAGATCAGGTTCGGTCAGCAGTACCTTAGCGAGAACGACCTTTTGTTGGTTGCCGCCCGACAAAGTCCTAACGAGCTGTCTCATGTGCCTTGATTTAATCTGCAGCTTTTCATAAATATCTTTTGAAACGTCTCTTTCCGCTTTGGAGCTGATCAGCCATCTTAACGATGAAACAAGTTTCATTGATGCCACAGTAATATTTTTCATTATTGACATGGCTAAGAACAAACCAAAACGTTTTCTGTCTTCCGTCACGAACCCCATGCCGCTTTCATACGCCTGGCTCGGGTGAGTGAAGTTGACAGACTTTCCTTTGAAAATAACCGTACCGCTATCGCGTTTGGTCACGCCAAAAAGTGCTTCCATAACTTCGGTTCTGCCAGCGCCCATTAGGCCTACAACGCCCAGCACCTCTCCGCGTTTGACATTAAAGTTGACATCGTAAAACTTATTCTCTTTTTTAAGATCTTTGACTTCCAAAATCGTTTCGCCGATATTAGACTGCCTTGGCGGGTAGATCTGATCCAGCTTGCGGCCCACCATGCTGTAGAGAACATGTTCAAAATCGACATCTTTCGTTTGCCAGCTACCGATAAGCTCTCCGTCACGCAATACGGTGATCTCATCGCTGATATGAAACACTTCATCCATTTTATGCGAGATATAGATGATTCCGATACCCTGTTTCTTTAATTTTTCAATAACATCGAACAGGATTTTGACCTCTCTGTCGGTAAGAGCAGAGGTCGGTTCGTCCATGATGAGTATATCCGAATCATAATACACCGCTTTTGCAATTTCCACTAATTGTTGGTCGGCAACTTTTAAGCGTCCCATAGTAGTATTTGCCTTGATGTTACAATTCATTTCCTTTAACAACTCATCTGCTTTTTTGTTTAATTCTTTGTAATCGACCAGTCCATACTTTCCAGGTATATGACCTAGATAGATGTTTTCGGACACTTTCATCCCTTTGATCGGTGACAATTCCTGGTGGATCATTGCGATACCGTTCCTGATCGCATCGATGGGTTTATGCATGACGACTTTTTTACCCTTAAGAAGAATCTCGCCTTCTTCAACTGAGTATATTCCCGCCAGCATTTTCATCAATGTTGATTTTCCAGCTCCGTTCTCTCCGCAAAGCGCATGAACGGTTCCAGGCTTTACGCGAAAATCGACATTTTGCAATACACGAACGCCATAGAATGATTTGGACATGCCTTTCATTTCAAGTGAATATGTCATAATATACCCCTTGCTTTCGAGTTCTTGTATACATGTTAGCAGAATACATGCCATTAGAGTATTCCCAAATTCTTTGATTAGTTCCTTATTTTTTTTAATAAACGGTTGACTTTCTACAAAATGTACAGTATCATCGTAAAGTGTTATTGAGTAAAGAATAGTATTTATATAACGTAAATTATACTTTGAGTCATATTATTAATATGTACAGACTACTATATTATATATCAAATCAAAAAAGATAGCAACAAAAGATAATATTCTTAACAGAAAGGTAATTAGTTGCTGCCCTAAGGTGCAGTACTGGATGATATAGTATAGTTTGCAATGCTTATATCAGCAAAGGGTGACGGGCAGCGAGTTTCAACAATCAGAAATAGTTAGAACTATTTTTAGGGATGGATCTTAAGATATGGTCCTTAAAAAGACGACAAATGTCCGCATGTATTTGCGGGTAAGTTATTTTTTGGCTGATTCTGTTGAGACCAAATTAGGTAAAGATTTGGCGTGTTAATAAAGCGGATATACAGTAAAATTTTAGGTTTCAGCATTACAAAAAAATTTACAATTGTATTTTTTGTTGTTTTTGTTGTGCCCGTTTTTGTTTTGATCGCCATCATATATACCCAGCAGATTGGGAACACCGTTCAATCATTTGAAAAATGGGCATCTGCAAAAATAGATCAAATCTATTATCATGCGGAAAAAAATCTATCGATTGTAGAGAAAACAGCGGCTCAAATGATATATGGAAATAACCTCCAATATTATATGACCGATACGAAGGGTATTTCTGATAGCGAATGGTCTGGCTTTGTAACGTCTTATCAAAACAAGGTAATGAGTCTGCGTTATGCGTATAATGAACTATTCTATAAAATTAGTCTATATTCGGATAGCTTTAAGCAAAGAGAGATCGATGGGTATATTTACGATATTGAAAGGCTCAAAGACCTGTCCGAATATGAAAGCATCATATCCGGCAGTGAGAGGACGTTTTGCGGCAACGTCAGTAAAACCCATAACGACTCGGATGAATTTTCTAAAACGAATGGTAGCTGGATAGTGCCATATTATTATAAGGTATATTCACCGCACAACAATGCGTTTATAGGCGTAATTAAAATTGATGTGCTTGCCAGCAAGCTGCTTGATCACAAAAACATCAACCTCGATGAAAATGATACTTACTTCGTTTACGGCGATAACGGCTATCTGCTTTACGAGAAAAACGAAGATGGGATCGTCAGCAGTGTTGATATAGATAAAATTGCTACGGACAAAGGCGTATTGGATATTGATGGAAAGTATATCGCTTATGAATGCTTTGAGAAATTGGGGTTCAAAGTATTCATAGGCATCAATAAAAGCGATCTTACAGACATCATGCAAAACCAACGGCTGTTGCTGGTTTGGCTGTTGTTCTTTGCAAGCATACTGGTGATCTTTCTGGTCTGGCTGATTATCAATCTGATGTTTAAACGTCTGAAAAATTTGGTCAAGATCATTGAAAATGTTGAACAAGGAGATTTTAACCTGCATCTTGAAGATCGCGGTAACGATGAGATATCCATTATCATTAGACGTTTTAATGAGATGGCCAAAAAGCTGAAAGAAAACATTGAAAACGCGATACAAAAAGAAACGGCGCATAAAGAAGCGGAACTCAAAGCGCTGCAACTGCAGATTAATCCGCACTTTATGTACAATGTACTTGAGAATCTAAGAATGCAATGTGAAATCAAGGGCGATTCCGAAATGGCCGATACGCTGATATCGCTTGCAGATTTTTTCAGGTATAGCATAAAAAATCAGAGCGAGATTGTGACGCTTGAGACGGAGATGAATCATCTTGAAAACTATATAGCGATAATGAAATTTAGATACCAGGATAAACTTGTGCTGACGGAAAATATCAATACTGCTTGTTATCACTGCAGGATACCTAAAGTATCGCTTCAGCCGATCGTTGAGAATTGTTTTAGGCATGCGTTTACCAACAAACAGTCTCCCTGGAAGATTTCAATATCTACCGAAGTTAATAATGATACACTGCTGATTATCATACAAGACAACGGGCAAGGCATCAGCCCAAAAGATCTAGCCCGGTTAAATGATGACTTGCAGCGTAATAAAACGTCGCTAAACTCACCCGTTGAAGGCAATCCAATCGGGTTTCATAATGTGAACAGCCGTATTAAAATGCTGTTCGGCGACCAATTCGGTATAAGGCTTGAAAGCCGCGTCAATATCGGCACGAAAGTCAGTATCGTATTGCCGTTCTACATTGAAAACAAGGAGGTTATTTATGATTAATGTATTAATAGTCGACGATGAGCCGACAATCAGAAAAGGTATAAGATCTATTTTGAGCAAGCATGCAGGCGATGAATATTGCTGGTTTGAAGCCGAAAATGGCTTTGATGCTTTAAATATATGCAAGAAACACAAACCTGAGATTGTCATAACAGATTTGCATCTTCCGTTAATGGACGGTCTTGAGTTTATAAAGACGATAAAAAAGGACTGTGCTCAATCGGTTCCGTCTTTTATCATTGTCACGGGTTACGATGATTTTAATTATGCGAAGACCGCGATTAAGCTGGGCGTTGTTGAATATCTGCTCAAACCCATTAAAAGAGAAGAACTGATTGATACTTTTATGGAAACGGTTAGCAGTATCAATCTTAATAAACAGAACAAGATCATCAAAATTGAAAATGAGATATTAAAGCACGAAAACTTAGAGCTAAACAAGCGAAAAAGCCTTAATATACTGACATCTGACTATGAGCTCGATGAAAAGAGCAAAGTCATCAATTTTCTGGTTAATAATCACTTGCTTGTGCACTCGAATTTTTATCAGTGCCTCGCATGTCAGATGCAGGACTCAGATCTTGACATAGATAAAATAAGCTTATCATGCAATGAACTGGTCTCTTCGATGACGGCAAACTCAGTGACTTTTTATGATAATCATTCAAATGTTATTGTTATTCTTTCGGGTGAGGATAAACTGGATTTGTCGCTGCAGGCTGAAAGGATTGTCAACAACCTAGGCAGCCATTTGATTAAGCACCATAATGTGGTCAGCTTTTTAGGAATTGGAGGCGTGGTCGACAACATTCTTAATATCGATGTATCATATAACCAGGCTATATTCGCGTGTTTGCATAAAATAACGGCGTCAACACGACATTATTATTGGGAAGAAAAGGACTTAAAAAGAGATAAAAAGAGCAATACGGATTTCATCACGAATCTTCCGATATTTATTGAAATGGGAGACTTTGACAGTGCAATTGGTCTTATTAACGATGAGATCAATAAAGCTAAGGGTAATTTTTCACAATTATATCTGTTGTACGAAAATATTGACTATGTCGTCAAAATGCGTTTTAGCAACTGGATGGAAGATAAGGATTTTGTGTTGAATAAGTTAAGTTGTTTCTGGAATGTTGATCAGCTCAAGGATTATCTGAACAAGTATATTTTCAGGTTTTGCAAAGAAGTCCAGAAATCACACATCAGCTGTGAACAAGAGACTGTCTTAAAAGTGCTTAAATTTGTATCGGATCATTATAAGGAAAACATTAACTTAAATATGGTCAGCAATGTCCTTGACAAAAATTCGTCATATTTAAGCACGCTGATTAAAAAGGAGACGGGTGAAAAATTTACGGATATTCTATTGAAGTACAAGATCAACTACGCTAAAGAGCTGCTTCAGGAAGTCAATTATTCAATAAATGAAGTAAGCGCGAAATGCGGGTTTGTTAGTACCAAGCATTTTATATCCGTATTCAAAAAAATGACGGGGAAAAGGCCGACGCAGTATCGGGTCGAAAGACTCAGGAATAGCACGGCATTGCCCCGTGCACAATTATCTAAGGCGTACAAACAAATGTATAAATAATATATATATAATGTAGGAAATATAAAAGAAAATCTGTGGTTTATTCTGTCATGCCGGTTTTAGGTGTTATAGATTTGTCTGGTTTTAATAATAGAAAGGCATTTCAAGCTGCTTTAACATAGATATTGCTGTTAGCAAATACTGTGTCTTTCTGATTTTATTAATGTGAATAAATAATAATGGAGGTATTTCAGATGAAAGCGGTTATTTATGAAGCACCCGGCAAATGGCATTTTGAGGATAGGCCAAAACCAAAGATTGAAAATCCCGATGATGTGTTGTTAAAGGTGAAAGGTGTCGGTATATGCGGCACAGACCTTCACATACTGGATGAAAGAGGCATCCATCCTTCTAAACCCGGTATAATACTGGGGCATGAATATACCGCCGTGGTCGAAGCAGTTGGAAGCGGTGTCACCGAATTTAAAAAAGGAGATTGTGTATTGATCGATCCGCATCCTTCCTGCGGCGTATGTGAGTTTTGCCGCGAGGACAGGCCGGATAGATGCTCGAATTTGTACTATCCTGTAGACCATCCAGAGTTCGCCAACCATCCTATTACCAGAGGCATATTCAGAGACGGTGCGTTTACAAGCTATACGTGCGTTCCGGCGCATTCTCTGTATCACATCAGTTCGGATGTTCCTTTTGAACTGGCTGCGCTAGCAGAGCCCATCGCTTGTGTGGCCTGTGCGGTTGGCAAGCTTGGTATTAAAGCCGGAGACACCGCCTGTGTGATCGGCTGCGGACCGATAGGGCTTCTTTTTATCAGTCTATTAAGGCTGAACGGAGTGACAAAAGTCATCGCGTCTGAACCTTCGGCCTACCGGCGCGAAAAGGCGTTAAAATGCGGTGCTAGCCTGGCTGTTAATCCGTTAAAGGAAGATTTGCTGAAAGTTGTCAGGGATGAAACAAACGGCGACGGCGTGGACATAAGTGTGGAAGCCGTGGGCGCAGAGCTTAATACTGCAATCGATGTGGTACGCAACGGCGGCAAGGTCATGCAATTCGGTCATGACGAAATAGCAATGCCTCCTATAAGGGTGGGGCAGATCGTCAGAAAGGATCTGGAGATTCATGGCGCGTTCATCGGCAAATATATGTTCAAGAGAGTCGCTGAACTTATTGAAAGCGGCGCGTTGCCGCTCAGAGAGATTGCCACGCATAAGATGCCTTTGTCACAGCTGCAGGACGCAATCGACATGCTAAGAAGAGGAGAAGCCCTAAAGATCGTTATTTATCCCGAAGAATATTAAAAGAATAACGATAAGCGTGATAAATGATATTTCGCCCCGATTCCGGGGCGTTGTTTTTCAGAACGATCAGCTTTTGTCATGCCTTCTTTAATACAAAAGTCGGAAAAGATAGTCATTCGGGTTTCATACCGGGAATATATTATTATTGAAGAAACGGTACGGCTTTGACATCTTGCTATGGGGTGCTCTTCATGGATGCAGTATTGCAAGAGCAACTTTGTTGCCGGGGAGTCTAGCGATGATATATATAATTATAATAGCGGCTCTCATATTGATCTATGGTTTTTGGATGGCACTATTTGCCGGCGCGAAAAAGAACCGGGGATATGAATCAAAGCCTAAATCTAAAAAAGAAAATCCAGATAGATGGTAAAAATGTGCCTTAAATGGACCGGGGTCCACCCCGATAAACGATGTAATAAAAAGGACATGCCCTCCAATTTATAACAATTGATCAATATAATTATTCAGTATATACTATTGACTTTACCAATAAACTATTGTAGAATTATTTAGAATTGTTTACAAACAGTGAATTGTGTCAATAATTTGGGATATGCTCTTTGGTTTAATCAGCCGGCAACAATACAAGGGCATTTATGGTGAAACCTGGCCTTGAAAAGGGGGGGGATAAGCCCGATTAAGATAAAAAGTTTTTGATCTGCGTTGGTTTGCCGGATATCCGGGCAGAACCGGGCGGTTAAGGGTATATAGGTGTATGGATACATTGAGAAAATACAGAAAGTCGATTATATTTATTAATAGGTTCATTTTTATTGCGGTCATCATAGCGTTGTTCGTATTTGTTTTTCTCAATTATTATGAACCGGCCGTATTTTTCTTTAAGGGAAATATCATACTGGTACTCGTTTATATCGCACTGTATTTCGTGCTAGCGCTCACATACGGCTGTTTCCGTATCGGTATTTTTTCAGTCAGCGAACTATTCTTGTCGCATTGCCTATCTATTATCATTACAAATGTGATTGCGTATTTTATCATTTGCCTTGTGGCCAGGGAAATGCTAGATATCATGATGTTTTTTATAATGACACTGGCGCAAGTATTTTTAGGTGCGGTATTCTACATTTTTGCGACCAGGATATATTTTAGGTTGTTCCTGGTCAGAAACTGTGTGGCAATCGGCAACAGCACCGAGCTTAATTTAGATCTTTTTTATAAATATAACCAAATAAAGACACGGTTTAATATCGACGTTGTGCTTGATGAGAGGGACGGCTTTGACAGCCTCAAACAGCAGATTGACCAGCATTCTACGGTCATTTTGGGTGACATCAATAGGGAACTGCGCTCCCGGCTTATTACCTATTGCTTTGAGAAGAATATCCGAATTTATGTAGAACCGACGATGTCCGATATTATGATGCACAATGCGCACGAAACGCATATCAATGATTCTCTGGTTTATTTGTGCCGCAACAGGGGCCCGAGTACCGAACAGAGGATCATTAAACGTTTAATCGATATTGTTGCTTCTGTTTTGGGGCTCATTGCATTTAGCCCCATCATGCTGCTGGTTGCGATTCCCATCAAGCTTTATGACAGCGGTCCTGTTTTCTTTAAGCAAAAAAGGCTCACCCTAAACGGCAAGGAGTTTTGGCTGATCAAATTCCGCAGCATGGTTCAGAATGCCGAGGACGATGGTATCGCACGCTTGGCCAGCAAGGGGGACAAACGCATTACACCGGTCGGCCGGATTATTCGGGCGGCCCGGCTCGATGAGTTGCCTCAGATCATAAACATCCTTAAAGGGGATATGTCTCTGGTAGGGCCGCGCCCTGAACGTCCCGAGATTATGGAAGAATATTGCGAAGTGTTTCCTGAATTCCGTTATCGCCTCAAGATGAAAGCGGGACTCACTGGTTACGCGCAGATATACGGCAAGTATAACACTACGTTTGAAGATAAGGTCAAAATGGATTTGCTTTATATCGTTAGGTATTCTGTATTGTTTGACATTCGGCTGATATTTGCTACGATTAAAACCGTCTTTATGAAAGACAGCACCGAAGGGATCGAACCGGACAGCATACTGCCCACAGCAATGCAAAAAGGGAATGACTCTGAAAAGGAGAATTTTTAATGATATTGGTCACTGGGGGAGCGGGGTTTATTGGTAGCCATACATGTGTTGAGCTAATTCATGCGGGATACGAGATTGTTATTGCCGATAACTTTTCGAACAGCAGCCCTAAGATAATCGAAAGCATCAGGGAAATTACGGGACGTGATATTGCTTGCGTACACATAGATGTTCGGGATAAATCTGAACTGGCCCGTATTTTTCAGGAATATGATATCGAAGCTGCGATCCATTTTGCGGGGTACAAGGCTGTTGGCGAATCCGTGTCAAAGCCGCTTTCATATTACCGAAACAACATCGACTCTGCGCTCTCGCTCTGCGAGGTGATGGCGGATAACAATGTCAAGAAACTAATATTCAGTTCGTCGGCTACAGTCTATCGCAGCGGTAGCGAGATGCCTCTCGATGAAAACGCGCCGCTTGGGTGTACGAACCCTTACGGCTATACCAAATTGATGATAGAACAGATATTACAGGATCTGTACATATCAGACCGCGATTGGTCGATAGTGCTATTGCGTTATTTCAATCCGATCGGCGCACATCCAAGCGGTCTCATTGGCGAGAGACCAAGCGGCATACCAAATAACCTGATGCCCTATATCACGCAGACTGTATCGGGCCGGCTTGAAAAGCTACATGTATTTGGCAACGATTATCCGACGGCCGATGGTACTGGTGTCCGCGATTATATCCATGTGGTCGATCTCGCAAATGGGCATGTCTGTGCGCTTGATTATGTAAAAAAACATACCGGTGTTGAAGCGGTTAACCTGGGAACAGGCAAAGGATACAGCGTGCTAGAGGTTATTCGGGCTTTTGAGAAGGCTTCCGGAAAAACGGTACCGTACGTGATAGACGCCCGCCGTCCGGGAGATATTGCCGTCTGTTATGCAAAGACGGACAAAGCCGAGAAGCTTATCGGCTGGCGCGCGCAGAGGGGAATTGAAGATATGTGCGCGGATGCATGGAGATTTGAGCGCAGCAATGTGCCATTATAGTTTTAACGGTTACTTTTAGCAGAAATGCTTTGAATATCAACTTATCATAACGTAAGCGGATGTGGGCGTAAATGGCGGCATCGAGAGCTGTTTGCAGATAATCATCAAAAGCCGTCGGCAGATAAAAGGGTAGAACCGAGAGAAGCTTTAATATCGCAATAATAATAAGCAGAGGATTATATGTCTGATTATACCGTATCAATTTCAGTTGTCACATATAATAGCGAAGAATATATCGGCAAAATGCTCGATTCTATTAGCAACCACGTGCATAGCGTCAAATATAAGATATTTGTTATTGATAACTGCTCGACGGACGGTACAGCCGATATCGTTAAGCGCCGCAACGATAATATCGTCTTGATTCGCAACGATCATAACTTAGGGTTCGGAAAAGGGCATAATCAGGTTCTGGAAATGATCGATTCCAAATATCATGTTTGTATCAATCCGGATATCTATATTGAAACCGATGTAATCGGTTCCATGTGCGAATATCTTGACCAACACAGCGATATCGGTATATTGACGCCTAAAGTTTTGTATCCGAACGGAGACTTGCAGATACTGCCCAAAAAAGATCCGAAGTTTATCTATTTGGTATCTCGCAGGATCGGCTTTAGCACATTGAAAAAATACAGGGAAAAATATGAGATGCTGGAAATGGGTGTTGATAACGCTTATGATATCGAGTTTGCAACAGGTTGTTTTATGTTTATGCGCACAGATCTGCTAAAGAAGGCGGGCGGGTTTGACGAAAGGTTTTTCCTGTATTTTGAAGACGCTGATTTGGCCAGGAGCATCCGAAAATTTGCACGGGCCGAATACAACCCGCAATTTACTGTCTATCATTACTGGGAACGCGCCGGAGCGAAAAAAGCCAAATATTTCATAATCCAGATCGCTTCCATGTTCAAATACCTAACCAAGTGGAGAAAATCACACCGGTAGCTTTAGAAGTTTATAATATTTAATCTTGAGAATCAGTAATTTTTATGAATACGCAGGAGACTGGCTGCCACAGGTCAATCGTGTCCTCGGCCCTTTTTGCAGCAGCACGGTTTTTAGGCGATGCCTTATACCATATTACGCGAAGGACATACGGCTTGAGAGAGGATATACTGATATAAACGGCGCGCTCGATATCAAAACCATCGATCGTTTTGCCGAATGCTCATAAAGCTATGTGGCCTTAGGATACGGGCATGGTGTTTAATATTGGAAATAATTTTTCCCTGTTGCCAGCTGATGGGATGTACCGGGCCGATAAGCCTTGAAATGGAAGATATGATGATGGATCCGCTAACGGGCGTCACAAAATCTGTGGAAGTGAAAGGAAGCAATGCCCCGCGTTATGTAAGCATGCGGAGTATCCCTGGGCACATGGAATATTATCATAGGCGGCTGTTTCAATCTTGCCTGGCGCGGCCGATTGAAACAGCCGTCTTTTTCCATCAGTCAGCAAAACATACAAAATATTGATGATGAGGTAATAGAGCTGATTCTGCGCGGAAAGGTGCCTATGGTCCATTCCTTCTCTTCACACTATATACCGGATAAATATGAGGGCGATACTTTTAAGAACTTCATCGGAGTCGCCCCTGTGCCCCGGTACAAATCGATTCTTGGAGGCTGGGCACTTGGCATTCACCGCAATGCGCAGCATATCGTGCCGTGCTGCAATTATTTAAAACGGCTTTAAGCGACGATATCACGAACATGTGCATGTACGGAGGCATCCCTACGTTAGTGGCATATCAGAACGCCGATTTAAGGCGCAAATATACATGGATCGAACTAATCGATAAGGTATTTGAAAACGGCGGTATCCGTGAGGTCATCATTGACAGACACGGGAGCCTAATAGATCCTGACCGTATCGATGACATACTGTCCGATGCAGTAAGACGTACGCTGCAAACGGACGACGGTTCGTTTGAGATACTGACGGACACGCGGCGAGCTTTAGAAAAGCTGATTGAAGGCCGATAATCTTTTACGTTACTAAATAGCGGCGCATAGCCGCACAGAATAAAAACGTAAGAAAGAAGGTAAGGATTATGAAGAAACTCACTTATTTTGACACCGCGGCGATTTATGCAGATATCGAGGCAAAAGACAAGTTTGATATGGGTGATATACTCACGCGATATGAGGATTACGGATTTTCACACCGCTGGATTCAGCCGCCGGTGGCCTGTTACCTAATTAACACTATGGATAACAAAGGCAACGTTAATTCGGCACCGATTTCGATGGGAACCGCTATGTGGGGCGAGCCTACCGATTGCGGTTGGTATTACTGCTTCGCGGTGCACAACCGCCGCCAAACACGGATCAATATCGACCAGACCATGGAATGCGTCATCAGCTATTATCCGTACAGTCTTCTTCAGCAAAGCATGATCTGCAGCCTTCCTGTTCCGCATGGCATCAGCGAAATCGACGTGGCGAAATTAACGCCGGTTCCTTCAAGGCAGGTAAAGGCGCCAAGCATAGCCGAGTGCGTATCAAACCTAGAGGTAAAGATTGTCGGTTCGTACCCCCTAAGCAACACCACGCTGTATATCGGGCGCGTCGTCGGCTGCTTGGTTCAGCAGGAAGCCATTGATAAGGATAGGAAGATACCTAAAGAGCCGGGCCTTGGCTACGCCGATCTATTGTATGAGGTGTCCATTACGGGCGACCCGTCCCGTCTCAATTATACCCGTATGGCAACCGACCGCATTTACTCCACCGATCCAAAGATTGGTGATGAGCACCGTTGGATCGGCAATTTTTCCACTTGGATGGATTCGGAGGAAAAACGCGGTCGTATCAGCACAGAAGAAAAAGAAAAACTATTAGAGCTCAATAAAAGCTGGCGGTTTAACCCCGATCCGATAAAAAACAAAGCCGTCAAAGACGAGCTAACCGCCAAGCTCCGGGAGATATGCTGGAAAGAGATATAAAACCTATCAACGGATAAAACAACAGGCCTAACATGTTCCTATAAAAAGGCCCCTTTTGCTGGACTGAACCCTGCCGAATGGACATTGAGAGAAAAAGCCTCCTGTTGTAGGATAACTGTAACAGGAGGTATTTATTTTGAAAAGGAAATGGACAAACATAGAGAGATTTGCACCCATAATAATGCGAATGCGCAGTGAAGTATGCACAAGACAACAGGTTGCTGATGCCCTAGGACTCAAAAAAGCACAGATCAAAACTAGGTCAATAGATACAATCACCGCCAAAATGATCTACCCAGGGTTCCTAGACGTAGAGGCAGACCACGCAAAAGGCCAATTAGTGAAACAGTAGCCATGGCATTGCGCATAAGGGAATTTGAGCGAGAAGTGGAACTATACCGGTCTTTTCTTCAAGTTGCTGGAAGGATGTGAGGCCAGGAATAAAGTATATCGCCATTCAACGACATGCAGGTAAATATCCGGTTAAGCAGATGTGCGAACAGTTACACCGTTATTCCAATTTGCTCAGTCGTGACTTTACCGCTACAAGACCGAACGAAAAATGGGTTACAGATATTTTTTATATCAAAATGCCACAGGGTACGCTGTACTTATCCATGATCCGGGATTTATTTGATCAAAGCATCGTTGCTTATCAGATGGGTACAGAGCAATCAATTAACCTGATATTGAATATCATCGGATGGCTAGAGAAAAAGAAGCGGTCACTGCAGAGCTGCAACTCCACAGTGACCAGGGGTTTTAATACATCTCTCATGCATATTTCAACCTGACACAGGGGTACGGCATTACGCCGTCTATGTCAAGGCGAGGAAATTGCTATGATAATGCGATGGCCGGAAACTTCTTCATTATTCTGAAGGTGGAGTGTATTCATCGTTACAAACCAAAGACGAATAACGAAGCTCGGTTGCTGATTGATAACTATATCCACTTTTACAATCACGAGCGTATCCAGCTGAAAACAAAACTGATGCCGCTTGAGAAACGACGCCAGCTAGCTTAATCTTTTGAATTCCTACGACAGGGTTATTTATTCGTGTCTATTCGGCAGGGTCCATTGAAGGGGCTTTTTTTATTGCTGACAAAAAAGAGCCATCTTAAAAGAATAAAAAAATGATATTATGTTAAATAATATAAACAAATGGGTATAACTGTTATGTTAAGTATTTGTTCATTTATTTGAAAGGAAAATGTTATGAAGAAAATAATTGCAATTTCAATGGTTTTAATGATGTTGTTTATAATACTGGCCGCCTGTACCCAAAGACAGGGCGATGCAGAAGAATCGTGGCCGGCGGCCGTCTCTGAAACACCTGTTAATGTTACAGAATCGCCGGCGATCGCTAACGGGCTGGGTTTTGATAACGTGCCGACTTCTCCGTCTAAATCTTACGCAAAATATATTGATATGAAGGGAACCGCTTATGATAGGATCAACGCAAAGCTTGAAGAAAATGAAGACTTACATCTTTCTGTCGGCATGTCACTACTCCCTATCACGTTTGTCGACCTCTCACTGATTCCTTTAACGGTGTTGTCCGAAGAGATAAAGGGGGCGCAAGCAGGCCTTGCCAAGTTCGGCATGACGGGGGTTACGATTGAGCGTAACGATCAGGATTATTCCATCACATATTCGGATCAGGACGGAAACAGAAATATTCAGACCTGCGTATATGATCCGGCTACGGATTCCCTTCAATCCTGCATCGCCAACGATGCCGGTAAAGAGACGATGTTTTTTGAATACGTAAAAGTAGGAAATGGTTATGTATCGCAGTATTTTATGCGCAATGAAGATGGCTATTCCAAGATCACTTCCTTCTTTAACGAATCAAGCTTGGCAGCGTTTGGGGTAGAGACAACGGATACAAAACCAGACTCGATATTTAAAACCGGTAATCAAACTGTAGATTTTGTTAAAAATGACGATTTGTACTTTATCCTTAAGGATAACAGCCTTACGGTATCTGAGAACGGTCAGGAAAAAATGTATTGATGCTAGAAGCATCGCTTATCAAACGGGCGGGGGAGACCTTACCCGTTTTTCTATTAGATAGCGGGAAAAGATGTCATACTCAGAGGACTAACATGAAAACATAATAAATTCTGCAAGGCAGACTATAACGGAACAGGATACCACGATAGAGAGTTTTTGGGCAGCATGAAAATGTAGAGGTATGGAATAATTTGCAAAGGCAATAATCCAAAATATAGTTAAGTATTGCTATAAATTTGTTGTTGTAAAACGAGATATATGTTATTATAGCCAAGAGATGTTTACCATCAAATCAAGATATTTTTACAGTTGTTGCCCCCCTAAAGACAAATTTTAAATCTAAGAAAGGAACGAGGTTGAAATGAAGAAAACTATACCTATTTTACTGGCTTTGATGATTTTATTAACGATGGCAGCTTGTACGCAGACGCCCAAAGAAGACAAAAGCAAAGGTACTGCCGAGAACGAATGGCCGATAGCATCCGCCGAAGAATCACAATATGAGGCGGAGACAAGCGCTGCGGTAGCTTCGGTTGCTCCGGCAGATAATGTTGCAGCTTCTCCGTCCGGATCTTACACAAAGTATATGGAGATGAAGGGAACCGCTTATGATAGGATCAACGCAAAGCTCGAAGACAATGAAGACCTGTATCTGTCTGTCGGTCTATCTCTGCTGCCCGTCGCGCTTGTGGACCTATCGCTTATTCCGCTGACCGTACTCGTTGAAGAAAACACAGGTGCCGAAATGGCTCTTGCCATGTTTGGGATGAGCGAGGTCGCAATCGACCGAAACGGACAGGAATATACCATTACGTATACTGATCAAGAAGGAAACAAGAACGCACAGACCTGCATATATGATCCGGCTACGGATTCTCTTCAGTCCAGTATTATCGACTCAGCCGGGAAAGAGGTGGTGTTCTTCGAATATATAAAGGTTGGAAATGGTTATGCATCGCAGTATTTTATGCACGATGAAAGTGGCTATACCAAGATCACGTCCTTTTTTGACGAATCAAGCTCTGCTGCATTCGGGATAGAGACAACGGACAAAAAACCGGACTCGATATTTAAAACCGGTAATCAAACTGTAGATTTTGTTAAAAATAACGAAATGTATTTCATCCTCAAGGGTAACAGCCTTACGGTATCTGAGAACGGTCAGGAAAAAACATATTAATATAGTTGAATATCGTTAATCAAGCGGGCGGGGGAGACCTTGCCCGTATTTTTATTGGATAAAGGGGGAGAGGTTAGAGAGCCACAGATAGAAACCGGGATGAAAAACCGGGATGAACGCATGGTTTTGCGTATGGCATCCCGGCTGCAAACAAATTATTCGGAGGGCGCAGGTGGCGGATCGGGACTGATAGATAATGTAATCGCACTCCCGGCGGCGACCGTTGAATATGCGCGCAGCGACTGCCTGCAGATCTTGCCCGCGAAGCCTTCAACATATTCCTCGGCTTGAGTGAATGTAATGCTAAACGATGAAAAATAACTGCGAGCCTCGGCTTGTGTCTTGCCAACGAAATTAGGGACGTTAACTGTTACGTTGGCGGGTGCAAACTTGAGCGTGATCTCAGACCCTTGCATTACTTCGGCACCCGCAGCGATGCTCTGGTACCAGATCTCGCCGGGTAGTCTGCCCAAAGCGCTCTCTTCGACAAACACAGGTACTATGCCTATATCCTGGCACATTGCGATCGCGATCTCCCTTGTGATTGCGTTATCATAGCCGGAGCCTTCTGGTGCGACAAAATCTGGCACGTATATCACTTTGCCCACAGATACCGTAATATTAATCGTTGTTTTGACGCCGATAACCGTGTTTGCCTTATCTTGATGGATAATAGTGCCGGATTCGTAATTGCTCTGGGTGTAGACGGGGCTAATGGCAATTCTTGCGCCCTGATCGTTTAAGTCTTTTGCCCAGCTTTCGATGGCGTCTCTTGTCTGACCGATAAAAGAAGGAAGCACGATCTTATTCCCAAGGGAATAATACAGCTCGAGTATGTCACCCTCTTCGTATACGGAGCCGGCCTTGATGCTTTGCGAGACGAAAGCGCCCGCAGAAGAGCCCGAATATTTCTCTAAGATCGTGACAGGTATATTTAGCTGTGCCGCGACGGCGCTGCCCGTCTCTTTTGAATAGCTCGAAAAGTCGGGTATCTTAATTAATGGCCCTTTTGAGACAATCAGTCTGATCTCGTCGCCTTTGCCGATCTTTTCTTCCGCTTTGACGCTTTGAGAGATGATAGAGCCTTTTGGAACATAATCGTCATACCGCTCTTCAACGCTCAGCACAATGCCGTTATCGCTCGCGAAAACATAGCACTCGGATATGGGCATCGTTTTAAAATCAGGAACGGTAATCTCGACCACGGATTCATCCTTAGGGCCTTTGGAGATGATGATATAGACCGGGGTATCTCGCCTGACTTCGCCCAATACGGTGTTGTCGTTAATTTCGAAGCGGATGACTTTTCCGGATGCTACCGTATCGTTATATTCGGTTGTAATGCGCACTTTGGTCATAAAATTCTCGGCGGCCCAAGATTCAATCTCGTCTTTAGTCATGGATGTAAGATCGGGAAGCGGCAGTGTAACCGAGAGGTCATGACCGAGCGATACAGTCAATTTTAGAAAATCTCCTTTGCGTAGACTATCGCCCGGGGCTATATCCTGCAAGATTACGCAGCCCGAACTGTATACGTCATTATATTCTTCCTGTGTCTTAAGCCTTATCCCGTTCTCGTTTGCCCAGAGCTGCGCGTCGCTGAGCGCCCAGCCAGTCAGGTCGATCACTTTAATGCCCCCGCTTAAAAGCAGCACGAGCACCAGTATGATGCCTATGACGGCTATGCCACCGGCAACGGCCGGAATCAGGAACTTCGGCTTGTTTTTTACAACAGGCAATAGTGCGGTTTCTTTTCTTTCGTGTTTTTTAAAACCGCTTTTTTGTTCATACTTATACCCAAGATCCGCGTCTTTGACGGTGACCTTATTGGACGGAATGTCAACCTCGTCCCTGTTCTTATTGTAATTGCTTAAAAAATCGTTATTATCACTCATCCCGCTGCCCCTTTTTAGTTTGTGATATCTTTTTTCTTAAATACCCAGACGGAAATGAAAGTACATATTACCGATAGAGCCATCAGTAATATGATACCATATGTCAGGCTGAGTGCAAGCCCCCGGTCAATAAGCATATCGACCGCAGAATACCTGATAAAAAAGGACGATATCTGCACGAACGGCACCGGGGTATAAGCGATCCATTCGATAAGCCGGATTGTATTTAACACGTTCATTAAAATCACACAGCCGATAAAGCAGACGATCGGCACAGAAATAGAAACGGCAATGTTTTTGACAAGCACCGAAAGCATGAATGCCACGCAGTACCCGAATATAACGGTAACCCAGCATGCGATAAAGCGGGGTATATAATAAGCGAAGAAATTGATCTCTCCCGAAACCGTATAGTTAGGATAGGCGTAGTCTGAAAAGCCAAAGAATATGCCGTTTGCAACTATATTAATGATGGTGCCAGCGATATAGATCCCAAGACAGATCAAAAGCGCGGCAATAAACTTGGACATCAGTATCTTGGTACGCGTTTTGGGGCGTATCATCAGCAGCCTGACCGTTCCGAGTTGGAATTCGCTTGCCATGATCCAACCGCCCAGCAGCACGGCAAACAGCGCGACGATTACCGAGTAATCAAGGAATTTAACGGTAATGTTACGTGCGCCGTCCGAGACGTATTTCATGTCCGGCTTGTCTGCGTCGAGGCATTTTTGCCCGATCAGTATTGTGTTGTTAAGTTCGTCAATTTGTGATTGCATATAAGCTGTATATCCCGCGTAGGACTTATATTCGGATAAAAGGTATTGGTTGCGGTTGAATTCTTCTTCGGTGACAATCGTTGTATACATAATCTGGTTACGGCAGTTCTCGATATCCGAAAGGGCAATATTTTGCCATACGTCGGCACCCGGAATGATGTTCTTTTCTAGCCTGTATTCGAGAATCGGGATGTTGTTTGTGTTAACCAGCTCAATCTGTCTATTGAGATCCTCGATGATCGGGCTAATGTTCTCTTCCTGTTCCGGATTATCTATAATCGCCTGTTCCTGTATTTCGATCTGATCTTTTAGGCTCTCGATATTTTCGTTCTCTTGCCTGATACGCAGCGCGATATATTTTGGGAAATTATCGTTTTCAATCACATCATATATCGACGATAAGTAATCATCGGCGCTGTCTAGCGCTACAAGCCTCTGCTCCGCGGATATATTAATGTATTTCTTATCGAACAAATCAGGATCAATATACAATCTGAATTGTGCGGCTTCCTTCAACACGTCCGGGCTTGTATCGTTATGTTCGTATATAAACCTGTCATGCAGAGAGTTTAAACCGTTCCATACCAGATCCATCCGGTAATCCTCATATGTTGTAATGTACTGAGCAAAACGGGCGTAGTAGCTTATTTCCTGATCCATTATTTCAAGCGTTAAATCAAGCGCCGCAGGGTTTGTAAAAAGGCTCTTGTCCCTTTCAAAATATTCCTTCTCGTCCATAACGGAGCTTATATTCCAGTAGAACGGATTATCCGGCATCACTGTCACATCGCCCACTATAATTGGGTCCTCATTGCTGTATCCGTATCCGGGGCCGTAAAATCTATCTTCTTTGGCATAGGTGATCGGCATCGGATAATATCCGCCCTCATCAGAGTTTGGCGACACCGCGCCCACGATTGGCGCGGCGATACTGACCAAAAGGATCAATATGCCGAATATCAGCAGGAATTTTGACCGGAATATATTCTTGATCTCAAGCATTATCTGACTTAAAAATTTCATCGTCGCATCCTTTCTTGCCATAAAGCACCATAGGCGTGTTTATTGAATCTGGCCTTTTGTGCCTGTCGTCATTGAAATAAAGTCTTGTTCAAGCGTCCTTTGCGCCTGATTGACCGCATATATATCTACGCCCATGCCGATAATATGTCTGATAATATCGGGTATCTGGTCGCGTTTCATTACGATGGTCACACCGCCGTTTTCTTTGCTGCAGTTCGCGTTGAGCTCTTTGAAATATTCATACGTTTTATCGTTGCTGTTTGTCGCGAATGTATAACTGTATATGTCGTCATCTGTAGCTTCAACCTGGTCAATTGTCTTTTCACCGATCATTACGCCGTTGTCAATAATATATATTCTGTCACACATAAGCTCCATCTCGTATAGCAGGTGGCTTGAGATGAATACTCCCACGCCGGCGTTTTTAGAGAGGTATTTTAGCAGGTCCCTAAGCTCTTTGATGCCGATTGGGTCAAGCCCGTTAGTTGGCTCGTCCAACACGAGAAGTTGCGGCCTGTGCAGCAGAGCCTGAGCTATTCCAATGCGCTGGCGCATCCCTAAAGAGTATGTTTTGACTTTATCATCGATACGCTGAGACATTTTGACAAGTTTGACCACCTCATCGATGGTTTGGGTATGCTTGCCCTGATACATCGACGCAAAGTACTCGAGGTTTTGCCGGCCTGTCATCCGCTTGTAGAGATCGGGATTTTCAACAACGCCTCCGATATTCTGCATCGCGTTTTCAAAATCTGTCACGATATTATGCCCGCAGACAGTAATCTGGCCCTTTGTAATGGAAAATAGGCCAACGATAGTCTTGATGGTCGTTGTTTTCCCTGCGCCGTTGGGTCCTAAGAATCCGACAATTTCTCCCGAATTTACAGTCAAAGAGATGTCATCCAGTATCTTTTTCTTTTTTATGATCTTTGTCAGACCTTCAATTTTTAACAGTTCCAATGACGTGTCCTTTCCCACATATTCGTGCAGTGATATTTTATCTATCATTAGACGTAGGTAGAATAATATATGTTCCATTTAAAGCATGTATATGGCAAAAATAATTATTTTTATACGGTCACTAGTCACCAAAAGAAAGTTATTCTTTTGTTCTGATTAGCAAAGAGAGTATCAGATTGAATACGGCGATTAGCGATGCACATATAAATACAACCTGATATCCGATAGCCGCCCATAATAGCCCGCCGCAGACGGGTATAAACATCGATACAACATGATCAAGGCTGACTCCTGTCGAGAGGGTCGGGATCACCTCGCTAGGATCATCCGATATCTTTTTAACGTATGTCGAGCGAGCCATTTCGACCGCGCTTAGAGAATTATCGACAATATAGCACCCGGCAGTAATGACCAACGCGACAGTGGCAGGGAAAATATCCCCCGAAAACGCATACCCTATGCACAGCACGATTAGCAGTATCGCTTCGGCGGTCAGCACGATGCGCTCGCCAAGCCTGTCTATAGCTTTGCCTACGATGGTGCGCGTTCCGATACTCAAGGCCGCAACAATAAAGCCGTAGATCGCGAAGGTCGGCGTATCTATGCCATATATTCTGATCAGCACCCAAGGCGCAAATGTGAGGAATATCTGCTTGCGGGCACCGTTGGCCATGCTCAGTAAATAGAAAAGCATGAATTTTTTCTTAAATACGAAACGCCTAAGCTTGGCATCCGTTTGCTGCGGTTTCATATACATCAGCAATATGCCGCCTATAAAAAAACACACGGCCGCGATCGTGAAAGCTTCAGCATATAAGATGCCAAGATACTCAAAGCCGAGCCATACGATGAGATAACCGACGATCGTTGCCGCTAGATTATATGCGTTATACCGGGCTAAACGAATACCATAATTCTGCTGATCCGAGAGGTGCATTCCCATCCCGGGCACCAGCGGCATAAAGATATGGATGCCGAGGTTCAAAACGACCATCCAGACTATCATCATTGAAAAATCAGGGGAGAATACGCCGAGCCCAAGCATGCCTATCGCGGACAGTATCATGCTGAGCGAAGCGAGCCGCGTGCTGCCCAGAAAAGACAGCCCGGCAAATATGGCGATCATCAGCACACCGGGCAGTTCGCGGGGGATCTCTACAAAGCCTCTTGCCGTTTCGGACAGATGGTAAACGTCGTTTAAAAAGTTATTGAATATTGCGACATGTATTCCGCCGGCAATGCCTGTTATGAAACCGGCGGCCAGCAGCAGATTAAAATCTCTGTCGGACGCAAATGAACGAAAGAGATTTTGTCTTTTGACCGATAAAAAACCTTTTGATTTTATATAGACCGTGCGGCTTTGATTATCGTTCTTCATCGTGGCGCCTTTTATATAATGCATTCATACTGTTTATTTTAACATACACAGATCTGAGTGGATATGTATTTATAAATATGTTAGTGAAAATACTTCCACCCGGTTACGGCTTACAATCTAGCATTAAACAGAGCCGAAAATGCTTGTTTTTGGAAGCCGGCTGCATTAGAATATCTTTATCAGATATGCTGGCTCTATGATCAATATAAAAGTTAGGTCGTGTGGCATTTTACGGCTGGTTTCTATGGTAGCAGAATATAAGCGAAACGGGGAAAAGGATGGATAAAGACGATCTGTCAAAAATAGAAATTGATTTAGTGAAAAAACGGCGCAGGTATAGTCTTAATAAACGCAAGTTAGGCAGGGCGCTGGCTCTGTTTTGCGGATTTGCAGCGGTTGTAATAATATCTTGCTATTTACTATTTGCCAATGATCAAGTGAGATTGGCATTTTTTGCTGCGAGCCAGCCGCTGCAGGTATCGCATCAGGTTAGCCCGGAAGGGTTTGATGGTAATGCAGCGGCGCTAGACGGAAAAGTGGTTGTCATCGACGCGGGTCACGGCGGATTTGACAGCGGAGCAATTAGCGTAAGTGGCGTGCATGAGGCCGAGCTCAACTTAAATGTGGCGGAGTATCTGCAAGAGACGCTTAGCTTGGGCGGTGCCAACGTGATCATGACCCGTATCGATGTGAACGCACTGGGCGATACTAAGAAAGAGGATATGGCTGAGAGGCGGCGCATCATACTGCAGAGCGGTGCGGACATCGTGGTAAGTATTCATATGAATGCGCATATCGACCCTGAGATATCCGGCCCGGTCGTTATTTTTATGGAAAGCTCGGTGCAGGGCGAAATACTGGCCAAAGCCATCCAGGAAAGCCTAAACGCCGGTCTTGATACTGCGCATCCTGGCAGCATACGCTCGGATAACCTATATGTTTTGCGGAGCGGACCGCAGCCGAGCGTTCTTATCGAATGCGGGTATCTTACTAACCCGGCGGAAGAAGCTAGATTGACGAACAAGGATTATCAGCGCAAGGTAGCGAAGGCCGTGTGTGATGGTATTGACGGCTACTTTGCCGCAATAAATGCGGGTGAAGCATAAGCAGAGTATCTATCCGAGAGCAACCTTTTAAGATAACGCTATTGACTTCATCCGTATGATGGATTACTATATACTAATAAATTATAATTTATAATTTTTTGCTAAGGAATGAATTATGCAACATCTCGGACTTAAGCAACGGGCATATCAAATCATCAAGGATAAGCTTTTGAATCTGGAATTCGAACCCGGCAGCCGGATTCGGGAAGACCTTCTGGCGAATGAGATATCAATGAGCCGCACTCCGGTACGTGAAGCCATCAATCAGCTGGCTGCAGAAGGGCTTATTACGATTATCCCGAGAAAAGGGATTTTTTGCATTGATTTTAGCCTTAATGAGATAAAGGGTCTGCTAGATGTACGGCAAAGCCTTGAGAAGCTTGCGTTTGAAAAGTGCTTTGAACTCGTTGATGACAAACAACTTAAAAATTTAGAGCAGCTCAATGTCAAGTTTGAACAGGCTTTAGCTAGCAAGCAATATAAAAGGTGCAATGAGCTCGATAGTGAATTTCATATCGCGATAGCCAAAGTATCAAAGAATAAAAAACTCGTTGAATTTATTATAGAAATTGAAGAATTTATGCATATTGTTAGGCATCTTGAGAAAAAGACAGATGCAAACGAAAAAAATTCAACTGCTCTTAAACAGCATAAAGTCATCATACAATGCATCAAATCAAGAGATCTTCAACGCGCTATTAACGAGCTCGAAAACAATATCAAAAGCATGAAAGAGCATCTGGGAATAAATTGATCCTGAAAACGGATATCCGTAAGCCAGATCCAGGTCATCAAGCCGATGCTTAGATATAAAGGAATTTTAAAGCTAATTGGTGTTAAGACGGCCCTTAGCGAGCGGTTAAAGAAGCTATTGAAATGAAAATAAAATAACAAATGAATTTAGTTTAATTCGAGGTGGTTTATCATGAACAATGAATTGTTGCGTATTTATCAGATTCTCAAAGACCATGAAAAGGATGACTTTAGGCAATTCTATACATCGGGTTTTCAGGCGGAAGGTTTGTATGGCTGCTGCGGTCAGTGTACTGTTTTTCCATTTGTTCAGATGCTGAAAGTTGACAGCGGGTTATTTAAATATGCGTCTGGTTTTTGCGCGGGAGAAGGCCAGATGGGGCAATACCCCTGCGGCGCGTTCAACGGTGGCATCCTTGTTTTATCATACCTTTTTGGGCGCGATATCGAACAGACACAGAGCGATATCGATTTTAGCAAGACATATTTTAGGAACACATGCCGGCTAGTGAGGGAATTTGAGAAAAGATTCAAAACCGTTTTTGATGATGTATTGTGCAAAAACGTACAGCATAAGATCTTTGGCCGCTCTTTTATGATGCTTGACAGCGAGGACTACGCCGTATTCGAGCAGATGGGCGGGCATGTCGATAAATGTACGAATGTTGTCGGAACAAGCGCCCGGATTATAGCACGGATCATTTACGAAGAATTAGATAGAATGTTGTAATTTGGGATTTATCCAAATATATTTAAGAAATGCGAAAGAATAAAAGGAGGAGTAGCAATGACTAAAATTGTGGTTTTAGATGGATATACGGAAAACCCAGGCGACCTTTCCTGGGACGATCTGGCTTCGCTCGGTGAGCTTACTGTCTATGACAGAACACCTGCAGATAAGATCATAGAACGTATCGGGGACGCTGATGCAGTATATACGAATAAAACGCCGATAACCCGTGAGACAATCGGTGCGAGCAGCCGTTTAAAGTTTATTGGCGTGCTGGCAACCGGATATAATGTTGTGGACGTAGATGCTGCGAAGGAAAAAGGCATTGCGGTATGCAACATTCCGACATACGGCACAGCGGCGGTCGGTCAGTTTGCTATTGCGATGCTGCTTGAGATCTGCCATCATATTGCGCACCATAGCGATGCCGTTTTTGCAGGGCGCTGGACAAATAATGTCGATTGGTGTTTTTGGGACTATCCGTTGATCGAGCTGATGGACAAAACGATGGGTATTATAGGATATGGCCGTATTGGCCAGACAACCGGCCGGATTGCACAGGCGCTTGGAATGAAAGTGCTGGCATATGATAATTATAAAGACCCTGCACTAGAAAATGACACCTGCCGATATGTTGAGCTAAATGAACTTTTGACCAGCTCGGATGTGATCGCTCTTCACTGTCCACTGTTTCCTGATACGGAAGGCATTATCAACAAGGAGACGATTGCGAAGATGAAGGATGGTGTAATAATATTGAACAACAGCCGCGGGCCGTTGATCGTTGAGCAGGATTTGGCCGATGCCCTGAATAGTGGCAAGGTTTATGCAGCCGGGCTCGACGTGGTATCGACAGAGCCGATCAAGCCGGATAATCCGCTCTTAAAAGCAAAGAACTGCTTTATCACGCCGCATATCAGCTGGGCCCCTAAGGAGAGTCGTCAGAGACTAATGAATATTGCAGTGGATAATTTAAGACAGTTTCTCGCGGGCAACCCGGTTAATGTCGTGAATAAATAAACAAAAAAGGGATGAAGACATAAATCGCTTCATCCCTTTTTCATATACAAGCAATCAAAGATATTATATTTACGTAATTATATTTGAGTAAATATAATTGACTTTGAATATTCTGTGTGATAGTATTTATATAAAAAACAAATCCATGCAAAGGGGTTGTTGTCTTGCCAAAATCACTATTTGTCAATCCGGAATCTGAGAGAAAACGAGGTAAAATCGTTTTCAAAGATATTGATTTGAATGCCTATCAAAAGACGCTTAAAGATATAAAAGATGCTTTCCCTGCGGACGATTTGCTCAATCTATTCAGTGACATGCGCCTTATACGCGAGTTTGAGACAATGCTGGCCGGCACACGTACCGTAAAGGAATATAATGGCGTTCAATATTCTTATACTGGTCCTGCACACCTTTACCTTGGTCAGGAGGCTGTTTCGGTCGGCCAGGCTTACGCGCTAGATCTTAATGATTATACGTTCGGCAACCACAGAAGCCACGGTGAGGTGATTGCGCGCGGCATGTCCGCGATCAGAGAACTTGGGAATGTGGATTTATACGATGTTATGAAGCAGTTTAAAGACGGGCGGATACTTGGCAACGTCGAAAGCTTTTCCAAAAACAACGGTGACATCAAAGAGCTGGCGGTTGATTTTTTCCTTTATGGTTTTATGACAGAGATTTTCGGCAGAGAAGTTGGTTTTACCGGCGGGCTTGGCAATTCTATGCACGTTTTTTTCATACCGTTCGGGATTTATCCTAACAACGCGATTGTCGGGGCCGCGGACGCAATCGGTTCCGGCGCGGCGCTTTATAAAAAGCTGATGAAACAGTCTGGCATTTGCGTTGTCAATACCGGGGACGGCGCGCTGAGCACGGGCACTGCTTGGGAAGCGATCAATTTTGCCGCGATGAGACAATATCAAAAGCTGTGGGATGACGAGTATAAGGGCGGGCTGCCGGTGATATTTAACTTCATCAACAATTTCTACGCGATGAGCGGTCAGACGATAGGAGAAACCATGGGGTTTGACTATTTGGCCCGCGTGGGCGCTGCTTTCAACCCAGATCAGCTGCATGCCGAAAGGATAGATGGATACAACATATTTGCTGTGATCGATGCGTTCAATCGCAAAAAACAGCTTGTGATTGACAAAAAAGGGCCGGTATTGCTAGAGACGATTACATATCGCCACAGCGGGCATTCGGTAACCGATCAAAACGCGTATCGGACTAAGGAAGAGATGGACGCGTGGATGCAAACAGATGCGCTAACCCGGTATAAGACGGATATGATTGCGCAGGGGCTGATTTCGCAAAACGCGGCCGATAAGATCGAACAAGGATGGAAGAGCCGGATTACTAAGATATTAAAGCATGCAATCGACCCTGATCTATCTCCGAGGATGAACTTCTTTTCCGATCCGGACGCTATTGCGCGCAGTATGTTTTCTAACGGATATATAAAAAAGATGGGTGATACAAAGCCTAAGGTCATTGGTGAAAAATCAGACAATTCAAGGGCCAAAAAGATTGACAGAAAATCAAGGATAGGTGTTGACGAAAATGGCAACATCCTTTCTGCTTTAAAGGCATATACATACCGCGATGCTATATTCGAAGCGCTGCTCGATAAATTTTATGAGGATCCGACGATGATCATGTTTGGAGAGGATATACGCGAGCACGGCAATTCGTTCGGCGTGCTTCAGGGGCTGTACGAATCTGTTCCAAGACACCGGATGTTCAACGCGCCGATTGCAGAAGCTTCGATCATATCTGCAGCAGTCGGATATGCCATATGCGGGGGACGGGCTGTTCCCGAGATCATGTGGTGCGATTTTCTTGGCCGGTGCGGAGACGAGCTGTTTAACCAGCTTGCAAAATGGCAAGGCATGAGCAATGGAGTGCTAAAAATGCCCTGCGTTGTGCGCGTTTCCGTGGGTGCCTATTACGGCGCACAGCATTCGCAGGACTGGACATCGCTATGCACGCATATTCCCGGCCTAAAGGTAGTATATCCGGCATCACCGTATGACGCGAAGGGTTTGCTGAATGCGGCGCTTTGCGCAACAGATCCGGTTATGTTCTTTGAAAGCCAGAAGCTTTACGATAAAGGAGAGATGTTTGTGCCTCTCGGTGTGCCGGCAGGATATTACGAAGTGCCGATCGGCAAATGCGATATCAAACGGGCCGGAACGGATATCACCATTCTTACAATTGGCCCTGCGCTGTATCCGGCGATGGAAGCGGCAAGCGTGCTGCAAAAGCGTTTCGGACTTGAGGCCGAGGTCATTGATACGCGTACGCTGGTTCCTTTCGATTATGAAACGGTAATCGAATCGCTTAAAAAGACAAACAGGATCGCAATTGTCACCGACAGCTGCGAACGCGGCAGTTACGCAAAGACGGTATCGAGCAACCTGACCGAATTTGCGTTTAACTATTTGGACGCTCCGCCCGCCGTTATCGGATCGCGTAATTGGGTTTCGCCATGTCCCGAGCTCGAGAAGTTTTTCTTTCCTCAGCAGGATATTATTCTCGATACGATCCATACCAGACTGAAAAAGCTGCCTGGCTATGCGCCGGTATTCGATGTATCTATTAAAGAGAGGCTTCGCTGCGAAAAACTTGGAATCTAAGAGCCTTCAATCGAAGCCAAACGCACTTTGAAATGAAAACACAAGGATATATATTTAATAAAGCGTAAAAATAAGGCAAGGAGAGTGTTTTATGATTAACCAAAACGATTTAAAAGACAAAGTCGCGATAGTCACCGGCGGGGCACGGGGGATTGGATTTGAATCAGCCAGACTCCTTGGCGAGCATGGCGCAGATGTTGTCATTGCTGACATCCGGATAGGGCTGGCCGAAGAGTCATGCCAAAAGCTAAGGGGCGAGGGCTTAAGTGCGATGCCCGTAGAAGTCGACGTGAGGGAACCCGATTCCATCAATCGGATGGTCGACGCCGTTATTGAAAAATATGGGCATATCGATATCTTGGTAAACAATGCAGGCGTTGTTGATGCTACCCCGATGCTGGACCTTACCATGGAAGCGTGGGACAACCTCATTGATATCAATCTAAGGGGAGTACAGCTTTGCACGCAGGCCTGCTTAAGGAAGATGATAGGGCAAGGGCATGGCAAAATCGTGTTTATGGCATCGCGCGCCGGTGAAATGGGAAGCGACAAAGTAGCGCCCAGCTATTGCGCATCGAAGGGCGGCGTGCTGGCGCTGGCTAAATCATACGCGATATATTGTGCGCCGTATAACATCAACTGCAATGCGATTGCGCCTGGGTTTATCGAAACGGATATGACAAAGGGAAGAGATGACCCGAATTCTGTGCCGATCAAAAGACTCGGAACGCCGCTTGATGTAGCGAAATCGGTGTATTTTTTGTCATCGGATTTATCTGATTATATTACAGGGGCAATTATAGACGTAAATGGCGGTCTGTATATCAGATAACACACGCATTTAGAAAGAGGAAAAGTAACAATGGCTTATTTTGTGTTGCTGCCGCAAAAAGGTCTCACGGAAGAGAGCGCGGTTTTGTCGGCTTGGCATGTCGAAGAAGGAGATCAAGTCAAAGAGGGGGACGACCTCTTTGACATAGAGACCGGTAAAGCGACATTCAGTGTCGAAAGCGAGACTGCGGGGACCGTGCTCGAGATTATCGCAAAAGAGGGGCAAGAGATTCCCATCAAGAGCGTTGTGTGCGTGATTGGTTCTAAAGGTGAAACATATACGCTGCCCGGCTCAGAGAATGCGGTGCCGGAAGTGTTGGCCCCGCAGCAGGATAGCGTGACATTTGTGCTGATGCCACAAAAAGGTCTCACGGAAGAGAGTGCGGTCTTGTCGGCGTGGCATGTAAAACGGGGAGATCAAGTTAAAGAGGGAGATATACTTTTTGACATAGAGACAGGAAAAGCGACGTTTAGCGTAGAGAGCGAAGCCGCAGGCACGGTGCTCCAAACTATCGGCAACGAAGGCGACGAAATACCGATAAAGAGCGTCGTTTGCGTCATCGGCCCCAAGGAAGCAAAATATTCTCTGCCTCAGCAAAACAGCCAGGTGCAAAATAAAGCATCCTTGCCCGAAGAAACAAAGCCGCAAACTGCGCCGCCTTTGCCGGATGGGAACGGACGTATTTTTATTTCACCACCCGCTAGAATACTCGCCGAACAGCTTGGTATCGACATCCGAACGGTTATCCCTTCCGGAGAAGAGAACCGCATTACGGTTGATGATGTAAAACAAGCAGCCCAAAAACGCGAAAACTCAAAACCGGATGAAAATGCGGTGGCAGAATACCGGGTCGTCAAAAATTCAAATATAAGGAAGATAACTGCCCGCAACATGATGCGCTCGCTTCAGGGCATGGCGCAGTTTACGCTGCATAGCTATTTTGACGCTACCAGTATTCTGTCTCTCAGGGAAAAATACAAAGAGGATAATATTGACATTTCGCTTAGCAGCATGATAGTATTCGCCATTTCAAGGACAATACTCGCTTATCCCGAGCTGAATGCGCATTTTACCGAAGAGGAGACAAAACTTTTTTCTGATGTCCATGTCGGCGTGGCGGTAGACACGAAAAACGGTCTGATCGTTCCTACGGTTTTTGAAGCGAACAAAAAGAGCCTGCCGCAGATTTCAGGTCAGATCAAATCGCTGGCTCAAAAGTGCAGGGACGATAAGATTATGCCTGATGAGATAACCGGCGGAACGTTTACAATATCTAACCTTGGCGCGGCGAACATCACGTATTTCACGCCGATTATCGTTCCTCCGCAAACCGCTATACTCGGTGTCGGAAATATAGAATATAAGCCAATGCTTTCGGACCGGAGAATTACATTTCTCCCATCAATGAACGTCTCGCTGACGATAGACCACAGGGCGGTAGACGGGGCTCCCGCTGCCCGTTATTTAAAGATACTCTGCGGGGTGCTTGAGGACTTTACATCAATTTTAACATAACGAATCATTTTATATAATAAAACAGAGGTAGGAGAAACAGTGTGGATATCGAAAAATACAGAAGCATATCGCTTCTTGGTATTGTATACTCGCGAATTAAAGACGATATACTAAAAGGCAAGTATAAGCCGGGCGAAAGATTGGTTGTTAAAAAAATATCACAGGAACTTGGAGTCAGCCATACGCCGATAAATGAATCCTTAAACAGGCTAGTTATCGAAGGATATGTCGAGTTTATCCCAAGAAAAGGGATGAAAGTCCGCGAGATCGATCTTGAAGAAATCAAGGACACTTATGAGATCAGGAAAATGATTGAGCTTTATTGCGCGGAATATACCATCCTTAAGGCTAAAGAGGACAGCGCTTACATCGATGAGATCAAAGGCTTTTCTAATATGATATCAAGCGGCTGCTATAAAGACGCTTATCAGGATCAATTCAACGCGTTTTTCGAAAATGAGTCGCAGTTTCACTTAAAGCAGGTAAGTGCCTGCAATAACAATAAGTTAATTAGTTTATATGAAAACCTTAAGGCCAATACGATGTTTTATAACAAAATTGTCTGCAGCGATATGCTGCTCACTGAAGCCCGATATAATGAAAGCATCAGCGAACATTCGAGCATCGTCGAGGCAATCGTAAAGTACGATATCGATCTGTTGAAAAGCTGTTTAAGCGCACATATAGAAAACGCGATCGGTTATATCATTGATTCATCAAAATTAACCAGCGAGAGGGCGGGCGGCAATTAGACAAGGATCTTTTATAGAGCATGAATTGAAGATTTAAAACGGAATAACGCGCGGCAGGTTTCAGATAAGATATGCTGCCGTATTGGGAGATTGTCATAATGTATGATCTGATTGTGATCGGCGGAGGGCCCGCGGGATACCGTGCCGCAGAAAGGGCAGGAAAGGCGGGTCTTAAGACACTGCTGATAGAAAAAAGGGAAGTAGGTGGCGTGTGCCTTAACGAAGGCTGCATCCCCACCAAAACATTACTGTATTCTGCAAAGCTCAAAGACAAAGCGAGAACCGGTGAAAAATATGGCGTATATGCTTCTGACATATTATTAAACCACCTATCGGTGCTTGCGCGAAAGAAAAGCGTCGTCAGCAAACTGGTTGCCGGCATTAAGATGCAGCTTAAGCAGGCTGGTGTGATATTGGTTAGCGGCGAGGCTGTGATTGCCGGAAAAAGCGAAGGGTTTGATATACGATGCGGCAAAGATCTGTATAGCGGCAAACAGCTGCTGATTGCCACGGGTTCTGTTCCTGTTATTCCGCCGATACCCGGGCTCGGTGAGGCTCTTAAACACGGCTTTGCCATGACAAGCAGGGAGATACTTGATCTTGAGACAGTGCCGGCAAAACTTTTGGTTATCGGAGGCGGTGCAATCGGTCTTGAGCTTGCAAGCTATTTTACTTCGGCCGGATCGGAAGTGACAGTGATCGAAATGCTTGGTACAATCGGCGGTGCAATCGACAGGGATATTGCTAAAATATTAAAGAAGAACCTTGAAAGAAAAGGTATCCGTTTCCGGCTTGGGTGCACGGTTGCCGCAGTCGGAAAAAACACCGTAACGGTTAAGGATCAGTCCGAAAAGGAGGAGATTTACGCAGACCTTGTGCTGGTATGCGCTGGGAGGAAGGCGCACATATATAATCTGGGACTTGAAAACATCGGGGTAATGGCTCAGAATGGCGCGGTGCCAACGGACGATAAATTAATGACGAATATTCCGGGGGTATATGCGGCCGGCGATGTAAACGGCAAGTCGATGCTCGCGCATACGGCATACCGTGAGGCGGAGGTTGCAATCGATGGAATGACGGGCGGGACGGATGCGATGAGTTACCGTGCTGTGCCCGGCGTCATCTATACGAGCCCGGAAACCGCGGGGGTTGGTGAAACGGAAACTTCCGCCCGGGAGAAGGGGATGGATGTAACTGCAAAGGTATTGAGCTTGCTGTATTCCGGCAGATATGCAGCCGAAAACGAAAATGGCGACGGTATCGCTAAGATATTGATAGACAACCAGGACGGCCGGATCGTCGGGTTTCATATGATCGGCAGTTATGCATCCGAAATCATATACGGTGCGTGCATGATGATCGAAAACAACATGACTGTAGAGCAAGCGAAAAAAATCATATTTCCGCATCCGACCGTGTCTGAAATTATTAGGGAGTGCTTGTTACTAATATGAGCAATAAAGACTGGTTTTTTAATGATGCTAATGAGGATGAACAAGCATCATTTTTTGTTTCGCCCTAAAATATATATTGACTCCGATGATAATACAGAATAAAATCAATTGGCATATAACAAAAATGGAGATATAAAAATGGCTGATTGCAATCACTGCCCGTCCAAGGGTGAATGCCACTCGCAGGACACATGTAATATTAAGAACAACCCGTATAATGACATAAAGCGAGTAATCGGTGTTATGAGTGGCAAAGGCGGTGTTGGCAAGTCTACGGTTTCAGTGCTGATTGCAAAGGCGCTCAATGAGCAAGGGTATAAAGTGGGGATTATGGATGCTGATATCACCGGCCCGAGCATCCCTAGGCTTTTAGGCGTAAAAGATAAAAAAGTGGGTCAAAGCGGGATTGGAATCATACCCGTAAAGACAGAGAGCGGTATCAGTGTGATGTCGCTTAATCTGCTGATCGACAACGAGGAGCAGCCTGTGATCTGGCGCGGCCCTCTGGTTGCGAACATGGTCAAGCAGTTTTGGGAAGATGTATTTTGGGGAGATCTTGATTTCCTCATAATCGACATGCCGCCCGGCACAGGAGATGTGGCGCTCACCGTAATGCAGTCTATACCGATTAGCGGTATGCTGATTGTTAGTGTCCCTCAGGATATGGTATCAATGATCGTTGCCAAAGCGGTCAATATGATCAAAGAGATGAAGATCAGGCTGATCGGCATTATACAGAATATGAGCTATATAGTGTGCCCCGATTGCGGCCGAAAAATAAAGATATTTGAAAGTAAGAACCTTAATCATCTATACCAGGATATTGGCATTAAACTGCTGGGCGAGCTGCCTATGACGCAAGACATCGCGGCTATTTCCGATAAAGGCATTGGGGTTGCCGATGAAGAGACTAAAAAAACCTTTTCTGAAATTACTAAAATTGTGATAGAATCAGTCAAGAAAGGTAGCGCCGAATAGCACAGCTTGTTAGAAAACATTGCGCATTTTGAACACCCGAACGATTCACGGTATCCATATTATAAGAGGGCGGTATGCCCTTATTTATTTTGCACCATCGTTAAAATCAGCTATGTTTAACATCTATTATTAGTACTTCTTTATACACTGCGTCATGCATCGGGATATCAAGTAACACAAAAAAGCTCAAGGAATAATATATAGGTAAGTGGTTTTATACTGCAAAACTGATCAGGAGGCAAAGATAAACATGGCAGAAGTGAGGATACCGTTTTGCGCGACGGCAGAACTTCAACCACCATTTATTTTGAATGAAACATATGCTGACCCGAATGGCGTCAAGAGCGTCCTATTTGATATTAGCAATCTTAATATAGCTGGCAAAGAGGAAACGGTAGATGTGGCGAACATTGGTCAAGTTCAGCTTTGTATATTTTATGTAATCGGAACGATACCATACATTTGCAACGTGTTTCCGATTGTACAAACTGATGCTACATCCGGAGTAAGGGAACAAATGGCAATATTCGATGGACAGGCGGGCAATACAGCAGCTGATTGTGTCGCAACAACATCCGGCACCCCTTTAGGATGGCTTTCTGCGACAGGCTGCGTTAGTGTTGAAGCTCCCATCGGGGGGTCTAGTTCGTTCGATAACATACCGGTGATAGAAAGTGTGACAGTCGATGATCTTGCGGTTGCCAGCAATTTATCCTCGACGCTAATCCCCACCTGCCCGGACAGTGCCGCGCCTTGCGGAGAAGAAGGGAAAAAGGTGGTCAAATGGAGAGGTTGTTTTGTGATTACTACGGCCAGCGCATAACGACAAACGGCTTTTTATGCAGCTATAACTCCCATCCACCGCTTATAGGATCTGCCGCAAAAAAGGCAAGGTTCGTTTGTGTTACATCTGATTCAACATAACAGGGCGTTCAGATCTTTTTTCTGCAGCCAAAAATCCAAGCGCCAATATAACCGTCATGGCCTCTCCGGATGGGGCCGCTAGCCATACGCCCGTCAGTTGAAAGAAAACAGGCAGTACCATAACCGCAAGAATGATGAGGGCCTGACGGCTAAGGCTTAATGCCAATCCTTTTGTGCCCTGTGCACTCGATTGCAGATAAGCCGTTATCAGTACGTTAAAAGGCAACAACGGCAGATATATTGCCTGTATGCGCAGTCCCGCTGCGCATACAGCCATCGTTGGTGATTTGGGGTCAAGAAAAAGGGATGCCGTCTTGTCCGGGAAGATTTCCATTATTCCAAACATAATGACTGCAAAAACGGCGCCGAGCCCGATGCCTGTCCAAAGCGTTTTTCTAACACGCTTTTTTTGTTTCATGCCGTGGTTGTATCCCATGATGGGGCCGATGCCCTGCAGCAGCCCAAGGATCGGCATCAACACCAGCGTAATCAGGCTGTTGATTGCACCCATCGACGTGATGGCAGCGTTGCCTCCGTATTGCGAAAGCGCGACGTTCATAAATGTTGCAGAGATACTTTGACCGATGTTGATAACAAAGCTTGAAGCACCAGTTACACAAATGCTTTTGATTACCTTAAGACGCGGTCTTAAATTTGCAACATGCAGCTTCAGTAAGCTCTTTTTTGAAATGAAAAAGTAGCGAAACAGTATGGCGAACCCCATAAATTGGCCGATAACGGTCGCGATCGCTGCGCCTCTGACACCCATACCAAGCGGCACAACAAATAGGTAATCGAGTATGATATTTGTAATAGCCGAAACAAGCTGGGTCATCATTGAAAGGAACGGTTTACCTTCGCTGCGTGCCAGTGCGGCCATGGCAAATGACGATAGCTGGAAAACAAGCCCGAGAAGGATGATTTGCATGTAGTCATGCGCATATGGCAGCACGGTTGGCGTCGCACCCACCAGCTCAAGGATGGACGGCAAGAATATCTCTCCAATGACCGCCATAGCGAAACTGCTTGATAAAGAAAGTAGCGCGAGATTGCCATATATCCGGTTTGCTTGGTCAAAGTTGCGCTCTCCGAATTTGATCGAGACCATCGTGGCGCCGCCCACGCCAAATAACGTGCCCACCGCAAATACCACCATCATGACCGGGAAAGCGATGGTTAGCCCGCCAAGCGCATCCTCTCCAACAAACTGTCCGACAAATATTCTGTCGACAATATTATAGATGGCATTGACAAACATCGAGATAACCGACGGTACAGAGAATTTTATGATTAGTTTTAATATTGGTTCCGAACCGAGTTGTTTTGTATGGTCCAAAGCTACACGCCTCATTTTAAATTACAGGGGAGAGTATACACATCGGATTTGTTTTTGTCAAGGCAAGAAGGCACTGGCAGACGCTGACTGGGATGTCGCTTAATCAGTAGAGAATATGCCGTTCTCAGTCTGGTTTTACCGTTTCTTTATAATTCAGGTTTGGTAATATTAGCTGGCAAAACGCAGATAATAGAGTCAAAAGCACTAAAGGAGGATTCTTTATGGCTAAGGCTGGAATGCGCCGCCCAAGCCCGAGCGATCCGCACGGTACGGAAAGCAATAAGAAAACCAAGTTTCAAAAAAATACACGAGCGCCTGTTCCCGAGATACAGGGCAATGCAAAAACGGGAGGTGAAAAGGCGGCTCGTAGAGGGCGGGGCGGAAAATAGTTTAGATTTGCTCCGCTGTATAACCCCGCCAGTATTAGGATTTTTTGTATTTGCTTGATACCGAATGGAACTAAAACCTTTAAACGAGGCATACTAATTCGTGTATAAAAACTCGTCGGCACTTTTCATCACGGCTATTAATAAACTATATTATGATTGCCGTGATAAGCAATCGCCAAAGGAGTCGGGCATAAATGAACGGGTTTTCATACAGAGGTTTAAATCGTTTCAAGGATCCGTGCCGTTCAGGCAAGCAGTTTCCCCAAAGACAAGCCGCAGTAACCAATACTGCACCTCGGCCGGGCAAGAGGGAGCCGGCCGTTCGGCGGGAGCCAGCTATTCGGCGAGAGCCGGCCGTACAAGAAGAAATAGCCGTCCAGCAGCAGACGGCACAGGAAGAACAGGGTACGAAAGAAGAACGGGTAGTGCATCGGGAGTGCTTAGCCGCATACGGTTCTGTCTACCAAATCGGCACAGAAGAAGTTGTGGTTGCAGTTCCGGGGGAAATCGTCCCTGTTACATTCAGCGACAATGCGCTGTTAAAGAGGATACAGCACGAGCCCGGATCGGCAGAAATTTTTATCAGAGAATCGGGCGATTATCAAATCGATTTTACGCTGTATTTTACATCGACGGTTGCTGCGTTTGCGACATTCGCAATTCAGGCGGATTCTGACGAGCTGCCTGGAGGCATTTTCAGCAAAATGCTGAGCGTAGGGTATCAGGTGTTTTCGGGCGGTACAATGGCAGCGCTTTTTGCAGATGATCCTATCCGCATGATATTTACATCGGGAACGGCGGTTGGCATTACGCTGACAGGCGGCGACGTGACCGCATTCTTAAACGTTAAAAAATTGGGCTGACGGCACACGCATGCAGCGTCTAACCGATCTTGACTGACAGTATATTTGCAAGTGTGCCGGCTATCTGCGTGTTGTCCGTCAGTCCGATAAAAGAATCCTGCGATACGCCCATTACGCTCAAAGGTATTCGGGCGTCAGTATGCCCATAAGTAGTCCATTGTATCCCGATGCGTTCAGCTACAATATGATTGACAGCAATCCCCGCTTCATTGTAGCCGGATGTGCTTTTGTTAATGTTGGCCATATCCATACCTTGTTCGATCTTTGCTTTCTCTTCATGCGTTAAATCTTTGATGCCTATTGTTTCAAGGAAGTCAAAATATTCTTCCCTATCTTCGTCGGGCTGATACGCATAATGAAAACCGTCGAGGAAGCTCATAGTAATCCCGTCCATCTGTTTAAGATCGGGGGGGGTGCCGGATTCATCTCCAATGATAAGTCCGCCTGTTTCATGGTCTCCGGCCACGATGATCAGCGTATCTTGCGGATACTCGCGGTAAAAATCGATTGCGGTTTTTACCACTTCATCGAATTCAAGTATATCATATACGGCTGCGGCAATATCGTTAGTATGGCACGCGTTGTCGATACGTCCGCCCTCTACCATCAAAAAGAATCCTTCCGGATCTAGAGAGAGAAGGTCGATAGCGGTCTGTGTGATCTCGGACAGGCTCATTATATTTGTATTTGTGTTAACACGGTCGAGTTCATACGGCATGTTGCTATCGGTAAATGCCGCAAAGACTTTGTCTCCTGCCCAAGGCTCATAGCTTGCAAAATCCGCTGTTCCCTGCGTACCCGCAAAAACATGATAACCCTTGTCAGCAAATTCTTGTATCAGATCAATATCGTCACTGCGCGCTGAGGTTATTTTCATTCCTAACGGGTCTTTTCCCCCCGCCGTATAATCTCCCGGCAAGAAATACCTCAGCCCGCCGCCTGCGAAGAAATCGACGTTACTGTCAAGGTAATCCTGTGCGATGCCGCTCTCGTCACTGCGATCCGCATTGTGCGCAGCAAAGACGGCCGCAGTCGCATCGGTAATGCGTTTCGACGTGATAATGCCCGTTGCATAACCGATCTCCTGTACCGCTTCTGCCAGCGTTTTTGTGCTTTTACCGTTGGGTGTTACCGAAATATATCCGTTATTTGTTTTAACGCCGCAGGCCAGCGCCGTGCCGGCCGCCGCTGAATCAGTAATATCTGAATCAAGTGAGTATGTTGTATACGTCCCGGCTGTTAGCATCTGGTTCATTGCGAGCTTCGCGCTGCTATCACTGGTAATGTGCATAAGATACTCTTTGGCTATTTGACGCTGAGCTGCGCCAAGGCCATCACCTATTAAATAGAAAACATATTTGGGTATCTCGGTCTCTGTAGTTTGCAAAGGCATGGCCTCTGCGGTTTTCAAAGGTGCAGCCGTAGAGCTTGATTCGTTTTTTTGCCCGCAGCCAAAAATAAGCACAATCAGTGCAAGGCCTAAAAATAGTAGTATTTTTGCTGCTTTTTTGATATTCATTATAATGCCTCCGGATTAACGCGCATGGCGGAAAATGACTGCCTCTTCAATATAAAATAGTTTTTTTACAAATAGTTGTCAAGTTATTTGCCAAGGGCTCTTGTATTTATTTTTATTACCAGAGCATATTATTCATGCCGGACAATTGTACAAAAACAGGTAAAAAACTAACAACATGACGACATTAATTAAGAACATTGATTCGCACAAATATGTATTCTATACCATATATTGTATAACAAATTTATAAATATACATATTTAATATTTTTTATAAATTTTTATTGTTTATTAGAAGGAATTACTGAATAAACACCGAATACAATACAATGTTAGTGGGGAATTATGGGTGACTATGGTGATAATAGGGCTGAAGTGGTGAAAAGTAGATGCTAATTCCATGGATAAGAACGGTACTGGGGGCAAAATGAAGTGAAAGGGTCGCTGATCGGGACTTATATTCATAACGTCGATGAAAAAGGCCGCCTCGCGGTTCCGTCCAAGATGAGGATGGAGCTGGGAGACCCGTTCTATATTACCTGTCTCACAGACGACTGCCTTTGCGCATACTCCGAGGAGGAATGGCAGAGGTTTGCGGACAAGCTTAATGCGATACCGCAGACGGACGCAAAGGCGCAGCGATATGTCCGCATGATATTTTCAAGTGCATGCAAGTGCGAACCGGATAAGCAAGGAAGGGTGCTGCTGCCCCAGCTGCTTCGGGATCGCGTAGGTATCGAAAAAGAAGTTGTTACGATTGGCGCGTCATACCGTGCGGAGATATGGGCGAAAGAAAAATGGCAGCAATTTGTCGAAATGCCTGATGACGGCGATACGATGGAAAGACTTGCGGCTTACGGGATTTAGAGGATGGAACATAAAACGGTATTGCTCAAAGAAACGGTAGACGCGCTGAACTTAAGACCGGGAATGACGGTGGTTGATGGCACGGTAGGCGGCGGCGGTCATGCAGAGGCAATATTGTCCAAAATAACGCCGGGCGGCAGGCTGATCGCCATAGACAAAGATGAATATGCGATTGATACAGCAAAAAGAAGGCTAAAGGATTACTGGGAAAATATCATTTTTGTCCATGATGATTTTCGGAATATCAAAAGCATACTCAGTATGCTTGATATAAATGGAATAGACGGAGCGGTGCTGGACCTTGGAGTCTCATCGTTCCAGCTTGACCAATGTAAACGGGGGTTCTCATATAACCAAGACTCAAGGCTTGATATGCGCATGAATATAAAAGATAAAACATGCGCCGCAGACATAGTCAATAACTATGCGCAGCAGGACCTTGAGCGCATACTGCGTGATTACGGTGAGGAAAGATGGGCCGCCAGAATCGCTGAGTTTATTGTGAGGGAACGAAGCGAGAGGCCCATTGAAACCACCGGCGATCTTGTCGAGGTTATTAAAAAAGCTATTCCAAGCAGTGCCCGCAGAGACGGGCCACATCCCGCAAGACGTAGTTTTCAGGCGCTGAGGATCGAGGTCAATGGAGAACTTGACGCGATCAAGACAGCGCTGTTCGATTTTGCGCAGGCACTTTTAGGCGGGGCAAGAATTGCGGTGATCACATTTCATTCATTGGAAGATCGGATCGTCAAACAGGAATTCCGACGTTTTGCCAACCCATGTGAATGCCCGAGCCATTTTCCTGTATGTGTTTGCGGCAAGGTATCGATGGGCAGAGTGGTTACAAAAAAACCGGTGCTTCCTCTCGGCCAAGAGATAGAACAAAATTTAAGATCGAGAAGCGCTAAGCTAAGAGTATTTGAAGCACGTAAATAATGGAGGCCTACCATGCAGACAGCACAAAGAAAAACAGAATACCGACCAGTGGCAGTTCCCAGAAAAAGAGTTGTCAAGATGGAAGGAAATGTCGCATATATTAATAGTGGTCTCGCAGTGCAAAAACCACGGCAGTCGGTTGCCGCAATTAAAAAAGAGGCAGCCGAGGCCCGACAGACAAAGTCCGGCGTTGCATCTACGTTATTTGTCATCTTTGTTGCATTTTGCGCGATGGCCTTGCTTGTTTCAAGGTATGCGGCTATCTGTTCGATAGGGGCTAAAAATAATGCGCTTCAGAAAGACATCGAATCTGTCAAGACACAAATTGAAGAACTTCAGATTGATATGGAACTGCGTAACAATTTTGAATGTGTTCAAAATGTAGCAAAGAATAAACTTGGGATGATATACCCCGCTGAGGATCAGAAAGTGTCTATTGATATTAGCGGCTGATTGCCGGAAAAGCTGACAACTGTTGTATGGCTCGGAAGGAGGATGGCAGGGTGTCGTTGCCAACTCTCAAATCAAAAAAAAGGTTACTTTTTTTAATGGCCGCGATCATCATTTTGTTGTTCGGGCTGTCTTTGAAAATGGGGGTTATCGTTTTTATTCAGGGCAAAGATTTGCAGGAAAAGGCGTTGGTCCAGCAAACGCGGGATTTAATTGTTTCAGCAAAAAGAGGAAATATACTCGACAGAAACAAAAACGTACTTGCCCAGAGCGCAACCGCGCAGACCGTTGTCTTAAGGCCGTCGGAAATTAACAAAGGGAATGTGGACGGTATCGTTATAGCACTTTCTCAAACACTTGGTTTAGATGAAGAAAAGGTGCGTGGAAAGGCTACCGATAAAACAAAGTCTGAGGTATGGCTCGCAAGACAGATTCCGAACGATACGGCGGATGAGCTAAGGAAACTCAATCTCCCAGGCGTATATTTTACCATTGATGTCAAACGATATTATCCGAACAGTTCTTTTTTGACTCAGACGCTTGGTATAACGACAATCGATGGCGTTGGTCAAGAGGGCATTGAAGCCTATTTTGACAAATATCTTTCGGGACAGAACGGAAAGATTATCTCTGAAACGGACAATAAGGGGCGCGCGATACCTCTTGGGGAACAAGAATTCATCGAGGCTATAGATGGTTACAACGTTGTACTGACGGTGGACGAGGTGATACAGAGCTTTCTTGAGCAGGCGCTTGATGAAGCATATGTTCAGCAAAACGCACTTAGCGCTTACGGCATCGCAATGGATCCCCATACGGGGGAGATCCTTGCAATTGCCAATATTCCGGACTACGACCTTAATAATCCGCCCCGGGACGATATTCCGCTTTTGATCGAACTGACACGGAACAAGGTCATTACCGACGTTTACGAACCGGGATCAACATTTAAAGCCGTTACGTGCGCGGCGGCGCTCGACAGCGGTGCGATTACCGTCGGAACCACATTTAATTGTCCGGGCTTTTCGATTGTCGATGGCCAGATGGTTAAATGCTGGCGGTATCCGAGAACTCATGGGCACCAGACGCTGCACAAGGCTGTTCAGAATTCCTGCAACGTTGCTTTTATGCGGATGGGCTTCGAAATGGGGACTCAGACGTTTTACGATTATATATACAAATTCGGTTTCGGACAGAAAACGGGTATCACATTCCCTTCCGACCAGGGCGGAATCGTCATGCCGGAAAAATATGTAAAAGATGGTGACCTCGCCCGCATTGCGTTCGGGCAATCGATAGCCGTAACGCCACTGCAACTGATCTCCTCATTCAGTGCAGTGGTGAACGGCGGTTTTTTATATGAGCCGACAATTGTCAAAAACATAGAGGACGGAGAAGGCACCGTTATCAAACAATTTGCCCCGGTTGTCGTATCCCAGCCGATCAGCGGTGAGACGTCGGCTACTATGCGTGATATACTAGAAAGCGTCGTAAGCGAAGGCAGCGGAAAGAATTGCTACATACCCGGATATAGGGTTGGGGGGAAAACGGGCACCGCGCAGAAATATGATGAAAACCATCAGGTGATGACTGGGAAGCATATTGCATCGTTTATTGGTTTTGCGCCGGCTGATGATCCTAAGATTGTCGTGCTGATCGTTATTGACGAACCGAACGTTGCAGTGGATTTCGGCAGCGTTGTAGCGGCGCCATATGTAAAAAACGTGCTTTTTAATTCGCTTCAATATATGGGTGTTGCGCCGGATTATGACCAGGTGGCAAAACCTAGGCAGGTAGTCGTTCCGGATGTGGCGGGGATGGAAAAGGCCGAGGCAGCAGCCGCGCTCGAACAAGTAAATCTTGAGTATCTGCTGGACGGAACGGGAAACGTGATAGAACAGATGCCCGCCCCAGAGACCCAGGTGGATGAAGGAACGACGGTGCTGCTATATATGCAGAATAAAAGTGCTGCAGTAGATATGGAAGGCAAGGTAGTCGTTCCCGATCTTAAAGGCATGAGCGTGATGGATGCCGCAAAGGCTTTGGATAACTGCAAGCTGCAGCTTGGCATTCACGGCAAAGGAATTGCATCGTACCAAAATCCGGGTGCCGGGGAGATTATCAAAGAAGGCAGCACAGTTATGGTTGAATTCAGCGAACCGGCCGGTTAAAGGTTTTGCGTTACAATCTGCCTTTGTTGTGGTATAATCCAGCAGAGAGTTTTCATTTGGGAGGAAAAAGATTGAAACTGGCGGATTTATGCTGCGCGGGAATGCACATTATCGGCAACGCCCAAACGGATATAAAAAGCATCGAATATGATTCAAGAAAAGTGAGCGAAGGGGCGCTCTTTTTCTGCATTAGCGGATATAAAACAGACGGGCACAACTATGCGCAAAATGCGGTGGAAGCAGGCGCGGCGGCGCTGATGGTAACCCGAAAGCTCGATATCAATGTGCCGCAAATACTGGTGGATGATGCGCGGATGGCAATGGCGCACATTTCGAGGGAATTTTACGGCCGGCCGGACGAAACGCTTAAGATGATAGGCATTACGGGAACGAACGGAAAGACGACGACCACATATATGATTAAATCCGTACTCGAATGTACGGGCAAGAAAACAGGGTTAATCGGTACGATTATCAACATGATCGGCGATAGGGAGCTTCACGCTGAGAGGACGACTCCCGAGTCACCCGATCTGTTTGCGTTACTTCGGCGTATGGCAGACGATGGCTGCAAAGCGGCCGTTATGGAAGTATCGTCCCATTCTCTTGAGCTCGGGCGTACAAGCGGAATCACTTTTGACGTATCGGTATTTACGAACTTAACTCAGGATCACCTCGATTTCCATCAAACGTTTGAAAATTATTTGAATGCAAAGAAAAAGCTGTTCTGCGCATCAAAACAGGCGGCAGTTAATATTGACGATAACGCCGCGGCTGATATTATGGCTGTTGATATAGACTGGAGAACCTTTGGCATAAAGGAAAAGGCAGATGTTTATGCGAGAAACATTGAGATCACGCCAAAAGGCGTTACTTATGATCTGTGCTGCCAGGGGGCAATGCTGCCACTGCACCTTAGAATTCCCGGCATCTTCAGCGTATATAATTCACTTGCGGCGGCAACTGCGTGCCTCATATTGGGAGAAGGTCTAGAAGCGATCAAAAAGGGTCTAGAGGCAATGCCCAGCGTTGCCGGACGGTTCGAGGTGCTGGATACGGGCAGCCGGCCTTTTACTATCATACTTGACTATGCTCATACGCCGGACAGCCTTCAAAACACTCTGATGACCGTCAAATCGTTTGCGAGAGGGCGCATCATCCCAGTGTTCGGATGCGGTGGCGACAGAGACAGGGGCAAAAGGCCGATCATGGGGGAGATAGCAGGACGTTTATCATCATTCGCGGTCATCACTTCGGATAACCCGAGAACGGAAGACCCGTTTGAAATTATCCGGTCCGTTGAAAGCGGAATGAAGAAAACGGACTGCCCATATATCTGCATCGAGAATAGAAGGGCAGCAATCAAATACGCGATTGACAATGCGCAATCTGAAGATATCATTGTCCTTGCGGGAAAAGGCCATGAAACGTACCAGGAAATAGGCAATGTCAAATATCCGTTTGATGAAAAAAAAGTTGTTAAAGAACTGCTCTACGAAGTAACAAAAGAATAATATTATATACGGGAGAAAACGATCGTATGGACGTAATGATTTATGCGGTGCTGGCGTCGTTTGTCATCGCATTGGCGGCGGGTTATGTGGGGGTGCCGCTTTTAAAAAGGCTGAAGTTTGGTCAGCAGGTTAGGGATGATGGGCCAAAAACCCATTTGTCCAAGGCGGGAACGCCCACTATGGGCGGTATCATCATTCTGGTCGCCCTTATCGCTACCACGCTGATATTCGTAAGAGGCAACTATGAGTATGTTTGGCTATCTCTTGGTGTAACGGTCGGTTTCGGCTTGATTGGATTGATGGATGATTTAATCATCGTCGTCAAAAAACGCTCTCTTGGTTTAAGACCGTATCAGAAAATTATCGGACAGATCGGTATAGCATGCATTGTTGCATTTTTTGCATATAAAAACCCGGCCATAGGTTCAATGCTTGTTGTTCCGTTTTTTGGTGTGATTTTGGATCTTGGCGTATGGTATATACCGTTTACCGTAGTTGCCGTTGTGCTTATTGTCAACAGCGTTAACCTGGCGGACGGGCTTGACGGGCTGGCTTCGGGTGTGATGCTGATCAATTTAGCGACGTATACAATCATTTTTTTCGGCATGTTTCAGCTGCTTACAGCAAGCGGCCAGTCTCTTTTGGCATCTAACATCAGCAATATGATGATATTTACCGCCGCACTCACCGGCGCCTGCCTTGGGTTTTTGCGTTTTAACACGTATCCCGCCAAGATATTTATGGGGGATACGGGAGCGTTTGCACTAGGGGGCGCATTGTCCGTGATCGTCGTTGTGTCAAGGCTGCAACTGCTGTTAATCATCACCGGACTGATGTTTCTTTTGACTTCCATATCCGTTATCCTGCAGGTCGGGTCGTATAAACTGCGGAAAAAACGGATCTTTAAAATGGCGCCTTTACACCACCATTTTGAACTGAAGGGTATTCCGGAAACTAAAATCGTTGCCTTCTATATACTGATTACGATTGTACTGTGCCTTGTGGGCATTCTGGCCGTTAATTAGAGAGGTTGAATATGAAAGACAAAAGAGTCATGGTTGTGGGCATGGCAAAAAGCGGCATCGCAAGCGCAAGGCTGCTGATCGAAAAGGGTGCAAAGCCCGTGCTGTATGACGCAAAAGACATTGATGCTTTTCCGGCACATACGTTTGATGAATTTGCGGGCAAGGCGGCCTTCGCATTCGGCTCTGACCCAAAGACGGTGGCGAAAAACGCGGACGTGCTGGTTTTAAGCCCGGGAGTACCTACCGATCTTGAATTTATCGCCGAGGCTCGGCGCAGCGGAAAAAAAATCATTGGCGAGATAGAGCTTGGTTTTTTATACTCGAACGCAGAGTTTGTCGCAATCACCGGAACGAATGGCAAGACCACAACAACGGCTCTTACCGGAGAGGTTTTTTTGAACGCAGGATTTTATACATATGTCCTTGGAAATATAGGCATTCCTATCACAGAAGAAGCGGTAAAGACAAAAAAAGGCGATATTATCGTAGCGGAGACAGCAGCGCTGCAGCTAGAAACGATAGACTCGTTTGTGCCGCGCGCATGTGCGGTGCTCAACATCACTGAGGATCATCTCAACCGGTATGGTACGATGGAAAACTACACCGCAGCGAAAGAGCGAGTGTTTGAGAATCAGACGGAAAAGGATTTTTGCGTGCTGAATTATGATAATAATATTACGCGGCTGATGGCAAGAAAACAGAAGTCAAAAATTATTTGGTTTTCTCGTAAAGTTGAGCTTGATTTTGGCGTATTTATAAAAGAGGGAGATATAATAAGCCGCGAAGAGGACGGGGATTATATCATATGCCGGGCGGATGAAGTGGCAATTCCGGGTGCGCATAATCTTGAAAACGCTCTTGCCGCCGCCGCACTTGCCCGGTGTTACAAAATCAGTAAAGACGTGATACGAAAAACGTTTATTGCGTTTCCGGGCGTTGAGCACCGGATAGAGTTCGTACGCGAAACCGGCGGCGTCAGATATATCAATGACTCAAAGGGAACGAACCCCGATGCTACTGAGAAAGCAGTGGCGGCTATGACACGGCCGACGGTGATCATACTAGGCGGATCTGATAAGAACAATAGTTTTGTGTCTCTCATCAAAGGGTTCAAAGATAATATCAAAGCGGCCGTCGTAATTGGGGATACGAAGCAAAAGATTATTAACGACGCAAAAGAGGCTGGTTTTAGCCCGATTTATACTGCAGATAGTTTTTTAGACGCGGTATTAAAATCAAAAGAAATCGCGCGGGAGGGTTGGAACGTTCTGTTGTCTCCGGCGTGCGCAAGCTACGATATGTTTGAAGATTACGAGCAGAGGGGGAGAGTATTTAAAGAGATTGTCAATTCGCTATAGGGGGATATTATGGCCAAGCGCTCTTTTGACTATTCGCTGCTTATCATTACAATTATACTCGTGCTGTTCGGTATCGTGATGGTATTTAGCGCTAGCTTCTATTACGCGGAACACAGTGCGAACACGGGCTATAACGGATACTATTATTTTTGGAAACAAGTCTCCGGCGCTGGTCTGGGAATCGTCGCGATGGTTACGCTGATGCTTTTTGATTACAATAAACTTAAAAAGCTCCGGTTCTGGATACTCGGCGCCGGTCTTTTGTTGATGGTACTCGTGTTTGTGCCGGGTATCGGCATCAAAGTCAACGGATCGAGCCGGTGGGTCAATTTATATATACTTGATTTACAGTCAGTTGAAGTCTTAAAATTCGCAATCATCGTTTTTATGGCGGGGGGGATATCAAACAGCGCCGAAAAAATGCATACGTTTAGGTATGGTATGCTTCCGTATCTTGTGCTGTTGGCAATATCGGGGTTGCTGCTGTATCTGCAGCCGAATTTCAGCGCTGTGGTCACGTTGGCGTTGATGATGTTTGTGATGATGCTGGTGGGCGGTGCCAATCTCTTTCATTTTGGAGCGATCGGGCTGGGCGGACTCGGAGTGGGCGCGCTGGCCATGGTGGCTACAGAAGATGCGGGTTACCGCGTCGATAGGATACTTGCGTTTCTCGACCCATGGGCGTATTCCTCCGACCAGAGCTATCAGCTGGTCCAATCGCTGTATTCAATCGGTTCAGGTGGGCTTTTTGGTCTCGGTCTAGGCAACTCAAGGCAGAAATTCTTGTTCCTGCCTTACAGTGAATCTGACTGCATCTTTGCTATCGTCGTAGAGGAACTCGGGTTTGTCGGCGGTATTCTTTTAATAGCGGTATTTGCAATATTTATCTGGCGCGGTGTCAGGATTGCTCTGCGTGCGCCTAATACTTTCGGTATGATGCTTGCAACGGGGATAACAGCTGTAATCGCCATACAGGTTTTTATCAACATAGGCGTCGTTACCGGATGTGTGCCGCCCACCGGAGTAGCACTTCCGTTTATCAGTGCAGGCAGAACGCAGCTAATTATGTTTATGGCTTCGGTTGGTGTACTGCTCAATATATCAAGGCAGAGCCGCGCGGCCTAGCGCACACCTTAGTATCACCTGCATAAGATATTAATATGTGATATATATGCGGGGGGGCCAATATGGCAAAATTGATAATAAACGGTGGTGCAAAGCTTGAGGGGGAGCTGAGCATTCAGGGCGCAAAAAATGCGGCGCTTCCTGTATTTGCAGCCGCATTACTTACAGAAGAACCGGTAATCATATATAATTGGCCGGCGATATCAGATGTTTACAATATGTTATCAATATTGGAGCATATCGGTGCGTATGTCTCATACGAAAAAGATAAACTGATAATCGATACCCGCCACGCACTGCTGTGGGAGATGCCTGACAGGCTAGCAAAGGAGATACGTTCATCTATATTCATGATGGGGCCGATACTGGCGCGTTTCAGGATGGCCAGGTTTACCTATCCCGGCGGATGTGAAATTGGTACCAGACCCATCGATCTGCATCTAAGGGGGTTAAAAAATCTTGGCGTTAACGTGACCGAGGCCGGCGGTCATATCATGTGCGAAGGCAAACGGCTCAAAGGCGGGGATGTACATCTTGATTACCCGAGCGTGGGCGCAACGGAAAACCTGATGATGGCAGCCGCGTTGGCACCCGGAAATACAGTGATCAGAAATGCCGCGAGAGAGCCGGAAATTCTAGAGCTGCAGGAAGTGCTAAACCAGATGGGCGGTGCTGTTAAAGGCGCTGGTACAAGCAATATTTATATTGAAGGCAAAAGCAGGTTGGGTGGCTTTACTTATACGTGTATACCGGATAGAATTGTTGCAGGCACTTTAATGGTTGCGGCTGTTGTGACAAATGGCAATGTCACGTTAAAGAATGTTATACCCGAGCATGTTTTTGCGATCACCGCAAAACTTAGGGAAGCTGGGGCGCAGATAAAAATTTATAACGATGTGATAACGGTGATCGGACAGGGGAGGCCAAAAGAAATGCATTTGATTGAGACGGGTCCGTATCCTGGGTTTCCAACGGACATGCAGGCGCAGATGTGTACAGCTGCAAGCATCTCAAAAGGCACAAGCATCATTGTCGAAAGCGTATTTGACAACCGTTTCAAACATGTGGGAGAGCTGCTGCGGATGGGTGCAAACGTCGTAATAAAAAACAACGTGGCGGTGATCAAGGGCGTCGAGAAGCTGCACGGCGCGGAGGTGACTGCAATGGACCTGCGGGGCGGTGCGGCGCTGGTGCTTGCGGGACTTTGTGCCGACGGAACAACAACTGTCGACCAGGTAAAGATTATTGACAGAGGATATGAGACATTTGAATCCGAACTAAACTGCCTTGGCGCGGATATTAGGAGGGAGGAGTAAACGTTTGAGCAAAGGCAGGAGAGCGCTGAAAATTGTGTCTTTCGTGGTGCTTTTTTGTGTGCTTGCTTTCGTGGCATATCAGTTGTTTCAGATAAGGAGGATCACGGTTAACGGATGCGAAACGCTCAAAGAAGAAAATATCATCTCGTTAACCGGGCTAGAATACGGGCAGAGCATTTTTACCGTTGATACGCAGCAGATTATGGAAACGATGGACACAGAGCCTAATATCAAGCCGGTTAGCGTCAATATCGAATATCCGGATGGCATCGTGATCACGATTAAGCAGAGAAAAGAAGCAGCCTGCATAAAAAAAGAAAATGCGCTGCTCATCATTGATGACGAATGTTACCTGTTAAAAGTGCTGATGCAGCCAGACGTAGTGCCGTATCCGTTAGTGCATGGATTGCAGGCAGATGCGTTTAAGGTTGGTGAAAGAGTTGGCGTTAAAGACATATACCAGCTTGATGTGTTGTCAAGCGTGCTGGTTGAGGCAAAAAATAGCGGTATCAGCCTTTTGAGTATTGATGTATCGCTGGCCGCAAATGTTGTGCTTGAAACAAAAGATGGATATACGGTGGAGATCGGAGACGATACCCGGCTTTCAAATAAATTTTCGTTAGTGAAGTCTGTAATAAAGAAAATTAAAGAAATGGGAAAGACGGAAGGCATTCTTAACGTCGCTTCTGCAGCAAACGTATATTACCGCGAAAATTGATCTAAATGTATTGTTATTTTCTGCAAACATGTTATTATTAATATCGGGGTTTTGTATGCTGTTATTTGTTATTACATTTTGAGGGGATTTTTGTCATCTATGAGGAATGTTACGGCTGCTATTGAGTTTGGCACGTCCAAAATTATTTGTATAATCGGACGGACAAAATCGGTAGGGCGGTTTGAGGTATTAGGAACGGGCGTTGCAAAATATGAAGGTATCAAGAACGGCCGGTGGCAAACACCGGCGAATGTAGAGAATGCTGTAGCAAAAGCATTGGATCTTGCGGAGAGAAAAGCAAGGAAACATGTCAAGGAAGCGTATATTGGTGTTCCCGGCGTGTTTAGTAAAGTAGTATGTCAGGATGGACACGCTACAGTAAAGGGAGGGCGTGTAACAAGTAAGGATATTGAAAGCCTGATAGATGATGCGGGACGTTTTTATAACGATCCAAGATTTACTGTAGTTGCCGGTATGCCTATATATTTTCTGATTGGAGACCAAAATCATTACATCGATGTAATCGGCAGTGAAGCAGATGAACTTTCGGGCAAGGTGTCTTTTATACTGGTGAGGAATCAATATCTTGAAGTCATCTCAAAAATCATGCAGGGACTTAGCGTTGCCGTCAAGGCATACATCCCCGAGGTTTTGGCAGAGAGCCTGTTTTTAGTGCCACCCGAGGAACGGGATGCAAGCGCAGTGCTCCTTAACATCGGCTATTATGATACAAACGTCACTGTTGTGTACGGAGACGCAATTGTATATAATAAGACAATACATGCCGGGGGGATGCATATCGCGAACGATCTATCTATCGTTATGAATATCGATGTGGATATGGCAGAGCAGTTAAAGAAACAATATTCGTTCGGTCTTGAAAATGCGGGCGCCAAGTTATATGATTATGCTAAATTAAAAACAGGCAGGGTGGAGAGATTCTGTCACTCTATTGTTTCAGATGTTATCGACGCAAGGGTTGAGCATCTTTGCAAGCTGATATCGGGCGCTTTCCAGGAAAGTCCGCTGAAAATCGCAAGAAGGACACGCATTTTTCTTTCGGGAGGCGGGCTATCGATAATGAAAGGTGCAAGGGACATATTAGAGAACCAGCTTAAAAGGCAAGTACGCCTCTCCCGGATTGATGCGCCGCAGCTCTCCACACCAAATTACTATGTTGCGCTTGCTTTGCTGGATTATGTTTTTGAGAGCGATTATTTTGATGAAGGTTACGGCGGCAAGTCGATATTTAAACGGTTATCAGATAAAATGTACGAATGATAACCATAATTAAGGGGGGTTAACATGCCACTAGAAATTGACGTTGAACAAGACAGCATTGCCAAAATAAAAGTCATCGGTGTTGGGGGAGCAGGGAACAACGCGATTAACCGAATGATAGAGCATGGATTATCCGGAGCGGAGTTTTATGCCGTTAATACGGACAAGCAGGCGCTGTTGCTGTCCAAATCAAAAAACAAGATTCAGATAGGGGAAAAGCTAACGAGCGGACTTGGCGTCGGCGGGGATCCGGCTATCGGAAAGCGTGCTGCAGAAGAGAGCATTGAGGATTTGACTGCTATGGTTGAAGGCGCGAACCTAGTATATATCGCGGCAGGTCTCGGAGGAGGAACAGGTACGGGCGCCGGGCCGGTTATTGCGGAGATCGCAAGGCAAAAGAATATACTGACGGTTGCCGTGGTGACGATGCCTTTTATGTTTGAGGGCGGCCAGAGGCTGACGCGCGCAAAGGAAGGATATGAGACGCTAAAAGAGGCTGTTGATACAATTGTGACGATACCCAACGACAAGCTGCTTCAGGTCATCGGCAAAGGGACGACTATGCTTGAAGCATTCAGGGTTGCGGATGATGTACTAAGGCAGGGTATACAAGGCATTACGGAACTTATCGTAAAACCTGCGCTTGTCAACCTCGACTTCGCGGATGTGCGCACGGTCATGTCCGAAAGAGGCGTTGCACATATGGGCATCGGCGTCGGATACGGGGACAATAAAACGATGGATGCCGCCAAGCAGGCCATACAAAGCCCGCTTCTTGAAACAAGCATCGAAGGCGCAAGGGGTATTCTCTATAATGTTACAGGGGACCCAACGATGGGGCTGCTCGAGATTGAGGAAGCGGCCAATCTCATTCGTCAGGCGGCCGATCCGGAAGCCAACATCTTCTTCGGCGCGGATACGGACGACAGCCTCGAGGACGAGGTGCGTATTACAGTTATTGCGACCGGTTTTGACAGCGTGAAAAAACAGAAACCCATGGCCGTCAGGGAGGAGATTGACGTTTCGGATAGCATCAAAGAGGAGGACTTTATTCCAGTTAAGCCAGAGAAGAAAGGGCCGGTTTTGGGAAACTTTGCAGATACAAGCAATGATCTTGATATCCCCCCATTCCTAAGAAGAAAACGGACGAAAAGAGATTATTAAATAAGGGACCCAAACGGGTCCCTTTTAAAGTGGCTAGTATAATTACTATTTTGATATACTAAAAACCAATGCTTTTCAGATAATTCAAGCTTGCTGTTACATCCTCTAAGCTTTGGTCGACATATTTTGAATCTCGTTCTAGCTCAAGGCAAATATATCCGTTATAATCGATTTCTTTAAGTGCTTTTAGGACTGCCGGATAATCTACGGCACCTTTTCCGATTGAGCACATAACGAATCTGTCACATGCGTCTAAGAAACGGCAATGGTCATTCATTACTTCGTTATATACCTTTAAATCCACATCCTTAAAATGAACATAATCAAGTCGGTCGGCATACTTTTTAAGCCACTCAGCAGGATCCATTTTCGAATAATATAAATGTCCTGTGTCAAGGCACAAGCCGGCTGTTTCGTATGGAATATCCGCTGCCATGCGGTCGATTTCTTCTCCGAACTCTATATATCCTCCGGCATGAGGATGTATAACCGGCCGAACACCATATTCTTCCCATGCTATTTTAGCCACAGTGCGGAAATGATCCATCATTGTATTCCACTGCGCATCGCTCGGGCTTGGCGCTTTATCTGGGTGGCCCGCAAAACAATCTCGTTCGCTGTGGCCCCAATCGATCAATACTAAATATGGAGTTGCGTAGTGCTGTTTTTCACCTTTTTCAGCCTTGGGCAGCTTTGAGATAAGCCCGCAAATATCATGCGCTTGCTGAACAATATTCTTAAAGTATGACTCGGTTAACATATCATCAAAAATCGTTCCCGCGATAATGTTCAAATCATTTTTATGTAGTTCCTCAGATACAACGTCCAGATCTAAGGGTAAGTATCCATAGGCCCCAAGTTCCAGTCCCTTATAACCTGCAATCGAAGCTTCTTTTAAAACCCTTTTCCATGGCGGATTAGGCCTGTCTAGATTATAAACCCCCCAAGAGCAGGGAGCAGTGACAAACTTCATACTCATTGTGTGTTCCTCCTTGTGTAATTTTTAATAACCCAGTATCAGGTTTTTATAGGAAATTGTGTTGATGCTCGAAATAGTAAGCACATTCTAAATGTATCATACTGTAGTGTTTGTGTAAATTAAAAAATAAAAGAAAAAGGTTTTTATATAATCTTGGATGCAGTGTATTGTGTTTTGAGTAAATATTTTAAAACAATGGGACTGCTAAGCGTAATATCACGGAATGGCCTTAAGTTAATTGACGAATTGTGTTCACATATATTATAATGAGCCAGAAATGACAGACGAGGAAGTGTTTTTTTGAGAATCTATAACACGCTGACACGGAAAAAAGAAGAATTTATCCCATTGGAACAAGGAAAGGCCAAGATTTATGCGTGCGGGCCGACTGTATACCATTACTTTCATATCGGAAACGCGCGCCCGTTTATCATATTCGATACTCTAAGGCGGTATCTTGAGTATCGCGGATTGAAAGTGACTTTTGTGCAGAATTTTACCGATGTCGACGACAAGATGATTGCGCGGGCGGCGGAGGAGAATACGACGGTAAAAGCGCTGGGTGAGCGGTTTATCGGGGAATATTTCAAGGACGCGAATGGGCTTGGCATACGTCCTGCGGATTTTCATCCTAAGGCGACGGAGCATATCGGGGATATTATCCGGCTTGTAAAAAAACTTATGGACAATGCTCATGCGTATGAGGTGAACGGAGACGTTTATTTTGATGTATCCAGCTTTCCGGGATACGGCAGGCTGTCGGGACAATCACTTGAAGAACGTCAGGCAGGAGCTAGGATAGACGTGATGGAAGCCAAAAGGAACTCTGAAGATTTCGCTCTTTGGAAAGCGGCGAAACCGGGTGAAATCAGCTGGGATAGTCCTTGGGGAAAGGGACGGCCCGGCTGGCATATCGAATGCAGCGCGATGAGCATGAAATATCTTGGCGGCACGATCGATATCCATTGCGGCGGGCAGGATCTGATTTTTCCGCACCATGAAAACGAGATTGCACAATCTGAGGCGGCTACGGGCAAACAGTTCGCCAATTATTGGATGCACAACGGCTATATCAATGTGGACAACGAAAAGATGTCCAAATCGAAGGGCAATTTCTTTACCGTACGCGATATTGCGGCAAAGTATGACCTGATGGTAGTCAGGCTGTTTATGCTATCCGCGCATTATAGAAACCCGATCAATTTTTCCGAAGAACTGATCGCCCAGGCGGCGTCTGCGATGGCAAGGATTAAGAACTGCCGGGACAATCTTAGGTTTATTGCCGATGCGCCCAGCCAGCATGCTGTGGATGTGTCAGGGTTGGTAAGCACGCTGGAAAATAAATTTATCGGGGCTATGGACGACGATCTCAACACGGCAGAGGCAATCGGCGCGATATTTGAGTACATCAAAGACATAAACCTTATTTTTAAACACGGTGGAGACAAAGCGGGTGCGCAAAAGGCACTTTATGAGCTTGATAGGGTGCTAAGCGTACTCGGGCTCGTGCCACAGCAAGACAGCATCCCAGAAGAAATAAAAAAAATGGCAGATAGGCGTCAGGAGGCAAGGGCTCGAAAGGATTATGCGGCCGCGGATGCCCTGCGCGATCAGATCTACGCGCTTGGATACGAACTGAAAGATACGCCGGAGGGTGTAAAAATAAACAAAAGATGATGAGGTGTTAGTGTTGGAACAAACATATCAATTGATGGCGGCGTTTATGATCATCGCCGGTGTCCTTGCGTTATATGCCGCGATCACTGGTAAAGGGCCTGTGTTAAAAAACAGTTATCCCAAAGCGATGAAAGAAGACGCAAATAAGCTTCTCCGAAAATTCTGCTGGCTAATTGGTCCCGTTGCGACGGTAACAGGAGTGCTCGATTTTATGGGATATTCATGGGCTTACTGGATCAGTATCGCGATTATTCTACCAGCTATCGTAGCATACTATATAATTTTTAGAAAAAGGTTTAAACAGCACCTAAAAAAGAAATAATAAACATTCGTACACGCATACGCATAACATATACTATGTTATGACTGAGCAAAGGGGGAAAATGCGTGAGCCAGCTATTTTTTACGCTGCAGAACGAATGGGTACGTTTCAGTAATAATGAAGCCTGTGTTGGGCTGACAGGAAAAGGAGTTACGGGCGATGTCGTATATATCGAGCTTCCCGAGGTTGGAAAAACGGTTATAAAAGGAGAACCCTGTGCGACAATCGAGTCCGTAAAGTCTATAATAGAAGTACATGCTCCCGCAACAGGAGTAATATCGGGTATCAATGATAATGTATATGACGACCCTGATATGATAACCAAGTTCCCGCAAGAAACATGGTTGTTCAAGGTTGTTTACGAAGGAGATGCCGACATAAGAGGATTGCTTGACGAACGTCAATATAAAGAATTATAGTAAAAAATAAGGCTGCTTTTAAACGGGCAGCCTCGCTGCTATACAAAGGAGAAAATCAATGAAAAGGGTTTTGGCGGATATAAGCGCTGTGCTAGCTAGCATACTGCTTATTATCGCGATTCTGATATTGAGTATCGAAGCGTTTGCGATCAATCCTCATTTTTTTCAAAATGAGTATCAGAAGTTAGATACGGCGCAGTCGATAGGCATGAGCGAAGAAGACTTAAGTGTTGTGACGCGTGGTCTCCTTGGTTATACGACCGGATCAAGGGACAGCCTTGACATGAAAGCGGCTATAGGCGGCCAATACCGAGAGGTATTCGGAACCAGGGAAAAAGATCATATGATAGACGTCAAAGCGCTGTATATGGGCTCTAGAACTTTGCGCATCGTTTCATTGGCCGGAGCGGCGTTTTTTATCATCATTGCGTTTATCTTAAAAGGCAAAAAAACAGTGCGGACGCTTTGCCGTTCGTTTCTGAGCGTATCGGGCGCGTTTGTTATCGTGGTGGCGGCGATCGGAATATATGCGGCTATTAATTTTACCGCATTTTGGGCATCTTTTCACCATGTCTTTTTCAGCAACGATCTTTGGAAACTCGACCCTAGGACTGATGTGCTAATCATGATGGTCCCCGAACGGTTTTTCTCTGACCTTGTTGCGCGGATTATCATCCGCTTTATATCGATCTTTACTGTACTTAATGTGGCAGCGTTCATGGGTACTATATTATATAAAAAAACGCAGAAGCGAAAAACGGCTAAAGAGGCAAACTAATGGAAAAAGTAATACTTGCAATTGAAACATCATGTGACGAAACGGCGGCGGCTGTAACAAAAGGCAGAAAGGTATTGAGCAGCATTGTCTACACACAAAAAGATCACGAAAAATTCGGAGGGGTCGTCCCCGAGATTGCATCCCGAAACCACATCGTGAAGCTGCCTGAGATCATCGATGATGCGCTAAATGGTGCGGGTATGGATTTTTCGGATATTGAAGCAGTTGCGGTGACGGACGGCCCGGGACTGATCGGTGCGCTGCTGGTAGGCGTTTCGTATGCCAAAGCGCTCGCGTATTATTTTTCTTTGCCGCTCATACCGGTGAATCATATCGAAGGGCATATATGCTCGCTGTACATAACCCATCCGGATCTTACGCCGCCTTTTTTATGCCTCGTTGTATCGGGCGGGCATACACATATCGTCATGGTCGAAGACTACGGCAAATATAGACTGATTGCTCAAACAAGAGACGATGCAGTTGGAGAGGCCTTTGATAAAACCGCGCGTACACTGGGGCTTGGGTATCCAGGCGGCCCGGCGCTCGAAAACCTCGCGGGGCAGGGTGAAGCGCGCTATGTTTACCCTAGAGGATTTAAGGGTGAGACACATCTTGATTTTACGTTCAGCGGACTAAAAACTGCTGTTATCAATCACATGCATAATATGGACCAGATAGGGAAGACATATGAAAAGGCGGATATCGCAGCCAGTTTTCAAAAAGAGGCCGTATCGTTCCTTGAAGATAACACATTTGAAGCGGCAAGGCGCGAGGGAATAAAAAAGATTGGAATTGCGGGCGGCGTTTCCTCAAACGGTGCGTTGCGGCACGCGTTTGAACAGCGCTCAATGCAGGAAGGCGCAGCGCTATACCTGCCCAAAAAAAAATATTGTACGGACAACGCGGCGATGATAGGGTGTGCGGCCGGTTTTTCAAAAACATGCAGCGATCCGCTACGGCTCAACGCAAACGCGTCAAAAAAACTGTTGTAATGTTATAGCCATGATTAATATAGATTATATAACGACGGAGGTTTTATCATATGGGAAACAGATATCGTTATATAGTCTTTGTTTTGTTTGCAGCGATACTTGTAATAACGCTGCTGCTCGGGATACCCGAAACGGTGCAGGTGATGGGGCAAAAAAAGGGTGTTATCGTCATTGACGCGGGACATGGCGGCTTTGATGGCGGTGCCATTGGACGCCTGACAGACGTAAGAGAGGATGTTTTAAACCTCTGCATTGCCAAAAAACTGCAAAGGCTTCTTGCCGCTGATGGGTATACGGTTATCATGACGCGCGAGGATCAAAACGCAGTAGCACGGACGAAAAAAGGGGATATGAATAGGCGCAAGGAGATTATCGTTAATGCCGATGCGGATATCGTAATATCTATTCATATGAATAAATTCAAGGATTCCTCTGCCTCAGGGCCAATTGTGTTCTACTCAGAAGAATCAATCGATGGGGCAAAGCTGGCAAGTTTAGTACAGCAGCAGCTTAACACCGCACTTAACCCGCCAAGGCCAAGAACTTTTCGCCCAGAAAATTATTTTATACTACGCATAGGAGATGCTTCATGCATTCTTGTTGAATGCGGCTTTTTATCCAACGAGAGGGAAGAACGGCTTTTACAGACGAAAGACTATCAAGATAAATGCGCTAACGCGATTTACAGAGGGGTGGAGCTGTATACAGATCAGCTTTTTGAAACAGATATAATGGAAGATATCGAACAATAAGGAATGAAAAAACAGTTGCATTTTATTCAAAATGGTGTATAATAACCGTGAAGGTCAAAGATAGTCAAAGCGGGTGGTTAATGAATGTCAGTATTAAGTGATACGATAGAGAATTTTATAAAGAATTTAATTGGAGAATTTGAAGGGAGAATCGAGCTGCAAAGAAACGAGCTGGCGCAGCATTTTAATTGTGCGCCGTCTCAGATCAATTATGTTCTTGCAACGCGGTTTACTCCCGACAAAGGGTATCTAATCGAAAGCAGGCGGGGTGGCGGCGGATATATTAGGGTCGTTCGTCTCAATATAGATGAATCGGCACACCTTTTAAAATTGGTCACAACGCGTATCGGGGAAACGATTTCTGAGCGGGACGCAGCGGACGTGATTTGCCGGCTCGTGGAAAACGATGTAATCACGGAGAAAGAGGGCGCATTGATGGGTGCCGCAGTATCGGACAAAGCGCTTTGCATTCCTGTGATGATAAAAGACCGTATCAGGGCCAGCATATTAAAGCAGCTGGTATTGGTCTTGTTAAGTCAGGAGGCGTAATATGCTGTGCGATGATTGTTTAAAGAATACGGCGACCGTGCATATGACGACTTTTGTCAACGGTCAGATAAAGTCGGTGCATCTTTGCGCACAATG
>JBMNOU010000042.1:0-15647 GCA_050943215.1 Christensenellales bacterium
TATGTCAGAAACAATAATGTATTTTGTACGAGGACGAGAATAATTTTTAGACTAAACCTTAATGCATAAGTAAATGATCCAAAGTGTGTTTTAAAAAGGTAATAAAAGCAGAAAGTAATAAGGAGGTAACAAAATGGATGTAAAATTAGGCGTTACACAATGGAGTCTGCCGGGAAATGGAATGTGCGCAGTACGGATTGTCGCTGATGCCGGGCTTGACGGTTTGCAGATCGAGCTTGGTTCATACGAATTGGGATATCCGATGGCTCAGCCGAGAATGCAGGATATGTATCTTGATGAAGCTGCAAAGTATGGAATTAGTTTTCCTTCAATCGTGCTCAACGATATCAATATTTATCCCATGATAGCGGACAAGGATTCAGAAAAATATAAAATTGGCATGGATATGCTTAAAACAGCCGTACAAGTTGCCGATAGGATGAAAGTACCGGTTGTGATGATTCCAAGCTTTTTAGACAATGATATTAAAACACCGCAGGATATGGACCGAACAGTCGAGGCTCTTAAATATGTTTGCGAACTGGCCGGGGAAAAAGGCATTGAAATATCTAGCGAGGGAACAATATCATATGATAAGCATCTGGAAATCGTGGAAAGAGTAGGATATAAGAATATATCCATATTCTATGATTCAATGAACTATAAACTGTTCAAGGGATACGACCAGGCTGAGACTCTTCTCGGATATTATGATAAGATGACGCCGCAGCTCCATGTAAAGGATGGAAAAACAAGCGACGTTAAAGGACCTGAAGACTTGTGGAAGATCATCAGCAGCGCACTGCTTGGCAAAGGCGATACAGGGTTCTATAAAACGATCGAGATACTGAAGGAAAAGAATTATAAGGGTTGGATCATTCTTGAGAATTATTATCAGCATCTGCCGCTTCGTTTGGTTAACGAAGATCAGTTCGAGATAATGGCTCAAGATATCCGGATATTAAGAGAGGCTATTCAATAGGTTCATAAATAAAATAAAAAAAGACGGAGGGTTATATATGAAAGCATATGTTGCTGAGGCCGATTGGGCTCCAAAGGAAGGGTACGTCCTTACCGAAAGAGAAAAAAGAGATAAAAGAGCACTGCTTGGCAATCTTGTTTGGAAGAATGTCAGAGCAAGTTTAAAAGAAGTTCCTGAGCCCAAAATGGGAAGAGAAGATGTTATCATTAAGATTGGTGCTTGCGGAATTTGCGGCAGCGATTTGCACGCCACTGAAATGGATGAAGAGAATTATTCATTATTTGCAAGCCATACAAGATTTCCGGTTATATTAGGGCATGAGTTTTCGGGAGAAATCGTAGAAGTTGGTTCCGATGTGACCGAAGTTAAAGTTGGCGACTTGATCGCTGTTGAGCAGATACGTTGGTGCGGTAAATGTTACTCATGCCGGATCGGTATGTTTAACCAGTGCAAAAACTTAGAAGAAATTGGTTTAACAGCGGATGGTGGTTTTGCGGAATACGCGGTTGTTCCTCAAAAATTCTGCTGCAACATCAACAACATCGCTGAGCTTTTAGGCAGTAAAATTGCGGCGCTTGAAGCTGGTGCGCTTACAGAGCCCACAGCGGTTGCTTACAGCGGTATGTTCATCAACGGCGGCGGTTTCAAACCGGGTGCTCACGTTGTAGTATTTGGTGCGGGCCCGATCGGACTTGCTGCAACTGCACTGGCAAGGGCTGCCGGAGCTGCAAAGGTTATCGTTATTGATATCGTTGATTACAGGCTGAACCTGGCAAAAGATATGGGAGCAACTGACCTTCTTAATCCGATTGAGCTTGGAAAACAGGGGTTAACACCTGGAGATGCTGTTATGCAGCTTACTAATGGGATCGGCGGCGGCATGGTCGTAGAAGCAGCTGGCAACAGTGCTAAGACGTATCCTGAAATTGAGAAATGTATTGCTATCGGCGCAAAAGTGATCAGCCTTGGTATGGAAGCCAGAAAAGCCTCTATTCAGATGATTAACTTCCAAAGAACAAATTCGCGTATACAGGGCTCTCTGGGTCAAGCCGGAAGCGATATCTTCCCGTCTGTGCTGAGACTGATGGCTGCTGGCCGCATTGATATGAGAAAGATGGTTACCGGCAGGTTCTCATTGGATAATATAGAAAAGGCGCTGGAAGATATGCATAAGAACCCCAATGCGAAGGTGCTTGTAGGACAGCATTATTAATATCAGGTTGATTATATAAAAAATATTTTAGGAGACGAAGTATGGTACTAAAAGACAAGGTAGCTATCGTTACAGGTGGATCAAGAAACATTGGGGCCGCTATTTGCGAAGCCATGGCGAAGGAAGGCGCAAAAGTTGTCGTTAACTATATTGCACCTGAAGAGAAAAATGCGAATGCTCTCGTAGAAAAAATTAAAGCTGCAGGCGGAGAAGCGACTGCGATAATGGCCAGCGTCGATGACAAAGATCAAGTCATAAACCTCATCAATAGTGCAGTAGAGAAATATGGCAAACTTGATTTCATGATCAATAATGCCGGTGTTGCTCAAAACATGCCTTTTGAAGAAACGACAGAGGATCTCCTTGATAAGACTATGAGTGTCAATTTTAAGGGATGCTGGTATTGCACAACTGAGGCTGCAAAAGTTATGATTAAGCAAGGTCATGGCGGTGTCATCGTATCTACCGCATCTGTATGCGCGAACTTAGGTACTGAATTGTTATCCGCTTATTGCTGCTCCAAGGCGGCTATCAGATCGCTGATGCAGAGCGCATCGGTTTCTTTAGGAAAGTATGGCATCCGCTGCAATAGCGTTCAGCCGGGTACAATATTGACAGATCTTAACCGTGAGCAGTATAAAACAGATCATTGGTTAAGACAAATCAAAGAGTGGCGTTCAGGCCTTGGCAGACTAGGTGAACCCGATGAACTTGCAGGCGCTTATGTATTCCTTTGCTCAGATGCGGCAAAGTACATAACCGGAATAGAGATTACGGTAGACGGCGGTATGGTCTGTCGTTGGGAATAACGATAGCAAAGCCGTACCTAATAGACGTCAAAAAACTCCCGTTGTTTTGTCAACGGGGGTTTTTACTTTTATTTTTTTGTTTTGGGCTTGAATATCAAAGCAATCAGATATCCAAAAAGTACAGCTGCAGCTATTCCGCCGGCCGTTCCCGTAACGCCTCCGGATAACGCTCCAAGTATCCCCAATTCGTCAACACCTTTATAAGCACCTTTTGCTAAGGCATATCCAAAGCCAGTCAGCGGTACTTCAGCACCTGCTCCGCCAAACTTGACCAATGGCTCGTATATTCCGATCGCTGTCAGGATAACGCCAGCAGTAACAAATAGTACGAGAATCCTGGCAGGTGTTAGGTTTGTTTTAGAAAGCAATATCTGACCGATGAGGCATAAGGCTCCGCCAACGATAAAAGCTGCTAAATAATTCATGATCCATACCCCATTTCTATTGAAACTGCATGTGCAATTGACGGTACTGATTCGCCTTGTAAGGCACTTATCGGGCTATGCAGTGCGCCGGTTGCAACAAACAATATGCTTTTAATGTTGCCGTGTCTCATTTCGCCGTAAAAATGTCCACAGAGAAGCGAAGCACTGCAGCCGCAGCCGCTTCCGCCGCAGTTCATGTTTGGTTTACCTTGGTATATCAAAATGCCGCAATCACGGTGATTCTCAGACAGATCGTATCCAGTGCCCATGGCAAGTTCGATAAGCAGCTCGCTTCCGAATTTCCCAAGATCACCCGTGATGATAAAATCATAATCTTTGGGCTGTTTGCCCGTTTCTTCGAGATGACAGATAATGGTTTCTGCGGCAGCCGGCGCCATGGCAGCTCCCATATTATTGACGTCAGTAATACCCATATCTAATACGCGTCCAACTGTTGCAAAGGTGATAGCAGGGCAATTTTCGTCTCTGTTTGAAGAAAGAATCGCCGCACCCGCTGCGGTCACCGTATTTTGAGCAGTTGGTGTTTTTGGTGTACCTAGCTCAAGCGGATTTCTAAACTGGCGCTCAGCTGTTGCAAAATGGCTGCTTGTTCCACAAATAGCGTATTGTGCAAAGCCTCCGTCAATAGCCATTGCGCCTAGTATAAGTGCTTCAGATATTGTCGAGCATGCGCCATATAGGCCAAAGAAGGGGATACAAAGGTCTCTGGCGGAAAAACCTGAAGAAATAATCTGATTTAAAAGATCGCCACCAAAGAGGAAAGATATACTATCCGGCTGTAGGGAAGCTTTGCTTAATGCCGTCTTAACAGCTTCAGAAAACATTTTCCGCTCTGAAAGCTCATAAGTTTTTTCTTCCCACAAGTCATCATCAAACACCACATCAAAAGTTCTGCCAAATGGGCCTTCTCTTTCTGATTTTCCCGCCACCGATGCTGCAGAGATAATAATCGGGGGAGAGCTGAATTTGACAGTTCTTGGACCCACGCGTGTACCCATAATTATATAACTCCTATGACATAATAGATTAGTCCGACAAGAACAGAAGTGCTAATTCCATACACAAGCACTGGCCCCGCAATTGTGAAGAGCTTTGCGCCCACACCAAGTATATAGCCTTCCCATTTATGCTCAAGAGCGGGGGAGACGATAGAATTAGCAAATCCTGTTATTGGGACAATGGAACCTGCGCCCGCATATCTGCCCAAAACATCGTATATACCGATACCTGTAAATAATGCACCGAGAAATATCAGTACAGCCGAACGAAATAAACTGGTGCCCTCTTTATCAAGCATTAAAACGTTTTTTGAAAAATCGTTGAGTGCTTCACCAAAAACGCAAATTAGTCCACCTACGATAAATGCAAATACGCATTCTACCAGCAAATTGCTTTTGGGCATTTTATTTTTTACATATTCCTGATAACTTATATCGTTAATTGAATTTTTAATATCCATATATCTTATACCTTCTTCTGCTTTTCTGTGACTGTTTTTGCGTATTCTTCGCTTTCTTCAATGCTTGGCATGTGTCCTGTATTGACTTCTGGAATACTAATATAATCCTTCATATGCTACCCTTTCTTTAAAACCCTCCCGAGATCCAATAAATCATCGAACCGATGAGCTTGCCTGCAACAAATGCAATCAGAATTGATACAATATAGACCTTTAAAACGGCATATTTTTTTAATACAGGTATAATGTTTGTAACCTCTGACAAACAGGCGATAAAAAAACCAGCATATATACCTGCAAATAGCCCCCATACCCCTGACCAAAAATCATTAACCTGGATGTGTGCATTAAACAGCGTAATAATTGTCCCCAAAACACAACCGGCCGTATTGAAAATCGCCATCCATATTCCTACACTATTAAGCCCCAGGCTTATTGCTGATTTAGAAAAAACACCCAGTGCAACATAAAAGGCGCAAAGCGCGCTTCCCGATACAATTCCGGCACATAGGCCTGTCATAACGGACAAAAGGTCACTCATCCTTGCTCTTGCACTTCTCCGCCCAATAATCCTTTAAAGCGTTTTCTTGTCTGTAGATATCAAGATCGAGTACCGATGCCCGTGATTTTTTGCGGCTGAATAAGCCAAACAGCAAAATAAAACCGATTGCGATGCCGATAGAATACGGTATACTGACAATTGGAACACTTGCTGCCTCTATTCCTGTAAGAAAACGATATATGCTGCTATGTATACCCGGCATATTCACATCCTCATGAAACGTGATAATGGCAAATGCGCCGCCAAAAAACATGACCAAACACAAAAAAATTGCCTTTAGTAAAATAACAGGCCTGTTTAATGCCTTATTGTCTACAAATATCTGACTTTCCATGGGCCCTAAGTTTTTAACCGTATAGCCGGGATAGATATCATATAACAGAATAGACATCTCAAATGCCGTAATGATATTCGCGTTATGTTTCAAATCGAAATACATAGTAGACAGAGGTTTTTTATCTGCTCCATGAATATCGCAAATATCAGACATTGCAATGCGACGGTTTTTAACATATACCTTTTTCTTAAGACAAAAAAACAGTTCCTTCTCCATAAGTTAAACATACCAGGCGTTGGTAAAAGTCTGGTGATGGGGCTTGCTCAGCAAAATCATGAATACTGTTGCTGCGGTGGCTGCAATGACAAATAAGATGACAATAATGACCCACCTGTTTTTTAACCAATCCACCAAAATAATCACCACTCCTAATAAACCCTAATATATGCCCGTACATTTTTATAGTACTTGCTTTTATTATTTGCAGTTAAACAAAAAAATATTGCTTAAGGAAAATAAAATCTGTACAATTATTCAACAGCTTTTTTCATTTTATTAATGATTTTGGTTATGAGACGTGAAACCTGGACTTGAGAAACGCCAAGAATCTCAGCAATTTCCATCTGAGTTTTATCACTATAGAAACGTAACATTATAAGCTGCCGTTCTTTGGGTTCAAGTTTTAGAATTAATTCTTTCAATAAAATCTTATCTATCATATCGTTGTTGTAGTCTTCGGACATCGTATCAATCAGCAATGTCTTAGAATTTTCATCATCAAATGCAGGCTCATAAATCGACACAGGGCTGCGGACGGCTTCGATTGCGAATACGATGTCTTCTGCACTTATGTTAAGCCTCTGTGCAAGTTCTTCGATTGTTGGCTCTCTTTTTAGCTCTTCCTTCAGTTTTTCTTTTGTATTAAAGATCTCGAATGATTTTTCCCTTAGTGACCGGCTGACTTTAATTATACCATCATCTCTTAGAAACCGTTTTATTTCACCGGCTATCATCGGTACAGCATAAGTTGAAAACCTCACTTCGTATTTTGGATCGTAACCAAATACAGCCTTAACAAGCCCAAGGCTTCCTATTTGCATTAGATCTTCAAAATCGACTCCACGATTTAAAAATCTTTTGACAATGCTTTTTACCAGCGCCGTATTTCGAATAATAAGCGTTTCTTTTGCTTCTTCGTCACCGTTCTGAGCAGCTATAATTAGCCGAAGGCTTTCTTCGTGCTTTAAAACACCGTTATCTGACATATCAACTATCCTGTCTATTTATCATTTTTGTCATTTCTATCGTCGTACCTTTTGCAGATGCCGATTCTATGTTGACCTCATCCATAAAAGTCTCCATCACTGTAAAACCCATGCCCGAACGCGATTCGTCATTGGCTGTGCTAAAAAAAGGCTGTCTCGCTTGTTGTATATCGCGTATACCAATGCCAAAGTCCTGAATCTTGACTTTAATGGTATTGCCTGAAAGTTCAGCAATAATGCGGATATCGCCTATTGAATTTGGATAGGCATGTACAATGGCATTGGTGACCGCTTCTGATACGGCTGTTTTAATATCCGCAATTTCCTCTAAAGTCGGGTTTAGTTGCGTTGCAAAGGCTCCGACTACACTCCTTGCAAAGCTTTCATTTTCTGAAAAACTCAGCAACCTTAGCTCCATAATATTTTTGCTTTTCATATGTGCCCCCATTATTTGATTTTTTTGATAATACGGTAAATCCCGCTGACATTGAACACTTTTTCAACCTGTCGATTGGCATTCTTTATATATAGACTGTTTCCATAGCCCTTAAGCTTTTTATATCTTCCCAAAAGGACGCCTAAGCCTGAACTATCCATAAAACTTAAATTTTTCAAATCAAGCACAAGATTTGTATTTTTAAATTTTTTGATTATACCGTCAAGCTCTGCTTTAACTTGATCTGCTGTATGATGGTCAAGTTCACCGGAAAGATAAGCAGTGATATGATCGCTTTGTTGTCTGACTTGAATGTACATATATTTCATCCTTTCATAATGATACATTACCGTATTCTTTTTAATTTTATACTTTCCTTTAAGATATTTTGCCATATAAACACTTGTTTTTACATTAAATTTTGAATTATGTCGAAATAACATAATATTATGGATTTCGGAGAGCATAGATTTGACTCCTAATGTAAAGGTGCAAGCGGGTATGGGAAAGCACGAACTAGTGCATAACAAAAAAAGAAGCCTGATATTTACAATTATTAAATATTTGATGCTCATTTTTATCGTCTCTTGTATTTTGGGTTTTATTTTTGTCTTCTCTTATCTGATGGGGCTGGAGGAATGGAAAGAATTTAATCCGAAAAACATCGGCGATATGCAACAGACACTGCTGATATATGACCGAAACGGTATTGAAACAGCCGCATTATATAATCAGCAGAATCGGGTATACATCTCGATTAAGGATATACCTGAATATGTTAAAAATGCATTTATTGCGGTGGAAGACTCAAGATTTTATCATCATAACGGGATTGACATCGTAAGGATTGTAGGCGCGCTTTTAGAAGATTTAAAGAATGGTAGTTTCCGTCAGGGAGGAAGCACGATTTCACAGCAACTCGTAAAAAATACAAGTCTTACTGGCGTTAAAACAATATCAAGGAAACTACAGGAAGCCGTTATGGCCTATAAACTTGAACAGGTATATTCAAAAGATCAGATTTTAGAAATGTATCTTAACTATATTCCATTCGGAAACGGAGCGTACGGCATCGAAGCGGCAGCCAAAGTGTATTTCGGGAAAACAGCTTCTTCGCTGACGGTTGCACAAGCTGCGATGCTTGCCGGGGTCATTAAAGCACCTTCAAATTATGCACCCCATATTAATATGGAAAAATCGATTGAGCGCAGGAATCTAGTTCTTTCATTAATGGCCAAGCAGGATTATATCACCGAGGATGAGCTTATTGAGGCACAGAAGGAACCTGTTGTTTTAAACGAAAAAACAAAATTCAAATACGGGTATTTTACGGATATGATTCTTGCTGAAGCTGAAGATATATTATCTATCGACAGTGAGGAGCTGCTTTCAAGCGGATATAAGATATACACCACGCTCGATCAACAACTGCAAATAAATATAGAGACGCTTTTTGAGGACGGCAGTTATTTTCCGGATAATGCAAAAGACGGTGAACAATGCCAAGCTGCGCTCTGTATACTAGACAGCGAAACGAGCGAGATAAGAGCAATTATCGGCGGAAGGAAATACGAAACACGGCGCGGCATCAACAGAGCTATTGATATGAAGAGACAGCCCGGTTCAGCGATCAAACCTGTTATAGTTTATGCTCCCGCGATGGAAAAACTCGGGTTTACTCCGACAACGCTTGTGCTTGATGAGAAAGGAGACTTCGGCGGATATATCCCTAAGAATTTTTCAGATAACTATTCAGGCTGGGTTACGCTAAGAGAGGCTTTATCGATGTCGCTTAATCTTCCGGCAGTAAGAACTCTAAAGCAAGTCGGCATCGAAGCGGCCAAGCTGTATGCATCCAATGTCGGTATTGCGTTTGATAGAAATGATACGGGTCTTACGCTTGCGCTAGGCGGATTTACAACGGGTGTTACTCCGTTGTCTCTATGCAATTCATTTACACCATTTGCAAACGGTGGGTATTATTCGTACCCGAGATGCATTAGAAAGATTGAGGACCCCACTGGAGATGTCATATATTCAAGACCAAAAAGAAAGGTGAGCGTACTGTCTGAAGAGACTGCATTTTTTATGACTTCAATGCTGGAAAGCACGGTTACAGAAGGAACCGCCCGAAGACTAAATATAAACGGCATTCCTATAGCCGCAAAGACCGGAACGTCCGGGTCGAATAACATCAGTGGCAATAAGGATGCTTGGATAATTGCATATAATTCTGAATATACGATGTGTTGTTGGATGGGTTTTGACAGCACTGATAAAATACATTGCCTTCCTTCTAGTGTGACTGGTGGAACATACCCTGCAGAATTGATTAAAAAGATATTTGGAGTAATATACAATGACCGAAAAGCCCCAGGTTTTGTACAGCCGGATAGTATCGTTCAAGCAAAAATAGATGTCCAATCGCTGGAGAATGAAAACGAACCTTTGCTCGCCAGCGTTTTTACTCCAAAAGAACATGCAATTGTTGAGTATTTTCTCGAGGATGATGTACCAAAAGAGTATTCATCATATTGGGTTGTGCCATCACCTCCAGATGACTTGACCGTCATACATGGCGGCGGCGGATACCCGTGTATTAGTTTTACGCCTACGCAAAGCTTTGCTAATTATAAGATCATGCGGTTAGATAATGAAGAGAATGAACCGAAACTTATCGGTGAATACGCGGGGGATACATCAAGAATAACCGTCATCGACGATACCGCAGAATATAATCATACATATATGTATTATGTTGTGCCCATTCATCCCGAAATCAACATTGAAGGTAAGCGTCTATCAGGGCCTGCCTCGTCAATCGTTAAAATCACTCTATTACCAGAAGAAAATTATATGCCCTAGATGACTAAACCGATGGTTCAGGTTCAGGTGTCGGAGTATAAATGGAAACGAGCGTATCTGTCAGCGTCTGTAATTCAGCCGTTCTCTGCTCGATTGCCCCCGCTGTGACTCCCGCTGTTGCAAGCAGCGTTTGAAGCTCATTGATTTTTTCGGATAAACTCTGCCTGTCTTCAAGCGGTATAGTCAATGACTGATTTGCCAAAACCGAGTTGGAAACGGATATTTGCGTATTGGCGGCAGCGGATGCGTTAGATAGGTTCTGTTGCTCGTCAAACCATAACTTTGTATGAATGCTGCAGAAAAACTCATGATATGCCGGCAGATCTTGCGTCATTTCTGAAAGAGACACTTCAGGCTTATGAAGAGCACCCGGCAGACACTGCGCCAGTTTATCCGCGGGTAGTTTCCAATAGATCGAATCATTCTTTAAGAACAAAAATGCTTGCAGTGCCTTTGCTGTTTCAGGACAAAATTGCGTTGCTATTTTTTCGCTTTCGGTACAGACATAATATAGCTCATGCTGATCGCAGGTGTCGGTAGGCTGAGTACCTTTAGCGAACCAGGCATCGGCAGGCTTATGCCCTCCAGCATCATGTCCACAGGCATCCGTTGCTACCATGCCGGATACGCTGCAAATTCGCACCTTGACCAACCCGAGATCTTTCGGGTTGGCATTTATGATTGGCGCATTCTCCTTGTCTTTAAGTATCTTGGACATAAAATCCCGCCAAAGCGGTGCTGCATACTCAGATGCATAGACCCTGCCGTTAAGCGATTTATACTGGTCATGACCGATCCAAAGCGTCGCCGTATAATATGGGGAAATTCCGGAGAAGAAAACACCCTTGACATCCTGGTTGGTCCCTGTTTTTCCGCCTATGGTCATATTGTCGATACGTGCAGCCCTGCCGGTACCGGATGATACGGCGTTGACCAGCATATCAGACACAAGCCAGGCTGTCGATTCTTTGAAAACCTGGCATCTTTTTCTGATGTCATCGGCGTTTAATATTACGTTCCCATCCTTGTCGACCACTTTGATAAAGGATAACGGTTCAAGGTATGTTCCACTGTTTGCAATTGTTGCGTATGCACCAGCCATTTCTATAGGCGTAATGCCTGATGTGCCAAGTGCCAACCCTGAACCAGTTTTATTGATATGAGAGGGATTGATGCCCATTTGTATCAGATAGTTGTATGAGTCTTCAAGTCCTACCAAATTCATCAAGGCATAAGCCGTTGCACTGTTCAGTGAATTAACGAGACCTGTCCGTAAAGTAACAGGGCCGTATTTTGACGCACCGCCCGATGGATACCCTGAATGCGAATCCCAGCCGTTTATTGGCAACGGAAGATTGGGTATAACCGTACCGTCCGAGTTGTTTTTGTCAATGGCCGGAGCGTATACGGCAATAGGTTTTATCGATGATCCTACAGGCATAGACGTCTGATATACTCTATTTAATGTTTTTTTTGCAGTTGGTGTCGTTCTGCCACCGACGACTGCTTTTAATTCACCCGTGTGCTGATCCAGTACTACAGCCGCCGCCTGTGGCTGCATAATCTCTGTTATCGTACCGTCGCCGTTTTCATACCGTATAACCGAATCTTCCGAATTCTTAAGCTTGGGATATTTGTCCCAGTCTGCAAGGCTCTGTTCTACGGCTTGCTGTATTTGTGGATCAACCGTCGTATAAATATGGTATCCATTTGTACGGATTTCCTGTTCTATAAGCGCCCGGTTTTCATCAGTAACCAGAAGATTTCTCTGTTCTAAAAGATGAGTAATAACGTCATAAATTGCGTATTCAACAAAATACGGCATGCCATACATCTCGTTGACTTTTGATTTCTTTACTATAGTAACGTTATCTGTGAGAGCAGCATCATATTCTTTTTTTGTGATAAAGCCAGCCTTGTACATTTGATTGAGCACATGGTCTGTACGATTGTTGATAATATCTGGGTTATTGGCTGTATAATAACATCTTCTCGGGTTATAGAGATATGGGTATTGGGTAATTCCGGCAAGCATGGCGCATTCCCTTAAAGTAAGTTCATCAAGGTTTTTATCGAAATAATCCATTGCCGCCGCTTTTACGCCATAATTTGAAGCGCCGAGGCTAATCGTATTCAAATAGGCTTCCAGTATTTGTTCCTTCTTATATTTTTGTTCAAGCTGAAGCGCCAGGTACGCTTCCTGTATCTTTCTTTTATACGTTCTTTCTGTGCTTAATAAACTGTTCTTAATGAGCTGCTGCGTAATTGTGCTGCCGCCCTGGACATTGCTGTTCATCAGATTGTTGATAAACGCACCGATCAGTCTTTTTATATCCACCCCAGAGTGGTGCTCAAAACGGATATCTTCTATCGCGATCACGGCTTTTTGGAGCATATCAGGTATTTCATCTATAGAAGCCCAATCCCTGTTCTCTGTTCCAATATAAGTTGTTATTACCTCGTTGTTACAGTCATAAATAAAAGATGTTTGTGATTGATCTTCGATTTCGGCTGTATTAAGAGTCGGTGTCGTTTCCATATAGGCTTTGGCTAGACCAACAATTGAACCGATGCCGGCAGCGCCGATCATAAAAACAGCAATCAGAAGAAGCTTGATTGATGTTAGCAAAATCCCTATGATAAAGTTCGGATTGTGCCGTTTGGCCTGGAACATGTTAATGTGCTCAAGCCCTTCACCTGAAAGATGCTCTTTTGAAATAAAAGGCAACTCGCGTGTTCTATCGTCTTTCGTTTTATGGATTTTCTTTATTTCCGGATGTTTGACGGCGGTGCTGACACTTTTAAACTCCTGAGTTTCACCGATAGCCATATCCCCATTAATGAATATCCGATCTTTCCAATATTCGCTATCCTTTCTTAAAGGTAGCAAATGCCGCCATGCTTTTGTCAGTGTACGCCAACCAGCCGAAAAACCTCTCCCTGCGAATTTTCCGGCTCGCTTTATTACAACCCGCGCTTTTTTTACCGCAGATATAAAACGATGATTGAATGAATGATTTTTTGCGTTCATGACAACATCCTTTTTTAATTTATTGTATTATACCATATTCGCATGTTTATAACATCAAAATACCGATATTTTTTACATTCTAAATATTACATTAGAAATAGGTGTTATTCGGTTTGCTATCACGCATAGCTTTATATTAAGGTGATCATATGCGTTTGCGAATTAAGCTGTCTAAAAAATGGGTCGCAATCATACTTTTATTCTTTGTATTTATCGGCTATTTACTTATTGACAACGCAATCAGGCCGACAATACTCAGCATATCCGAAGCCAGACTCCGTGCATTTGCCGTCAAAGCCATGAACGATGCTGTCAGAGAAACAATTGGAAACGATATTACCTATTCTGATCTCATCCATATAGAAAAAGACGAAGAGGGAAACATCACGCTGATCACTGCAAACACAGTACTTATGAATAGCCTGGCAGCCAGCACGGCGATGTCGGCACAGGATAAGATATTGACTATTGGCCAGCAAGGCATCAGTATTCCGATTGGTACGGTTATTGGCGGACAGCTGCTGACAGGGCGCGGGCCATCGATAATTATAAAATTTGAACCAGTCGGGTCGGTTACCCCGGATTTTATGACAGAATTTGAAGATGCCGGTATTAACCAGACACGGCATAAGATATACCTGATACTAAATTCATCTGTCAGGATTGTCGTAGGAAACACATCTCAGACAGTGGAAATATCTTCGCAGGTGCTAATATCCGAGACGATTATTGTTGGCGATGTTCCTCAATCTTATTTTAAGGGGGCTCAGAATCAGTTGCTCAACCTGCTCCCGAGTAGCCAAGACAAATAGCCAGTACTTTTTAATAATTGAACCTCTAATATATTTATGCTATGATAACTATAAATGATTTAACCGTGAGGTATCAACGATGGCTGGACATTCAAAATGGGCTAATATTAAGCACAAAAAAGAGCGTACAGATGCAAAGCGCGGAAAGATATTTACAAAGATTGGCAGAGAAATTGCCGTCGCTGTTAAAGAAGGCGGTACCGATCCGTCGGCGAATTCCAAGCTGAAAGATATTGTTGCAAAGGCAAGATCAAACAATATGCCCAATGATACGATAATGCGATCTATCAAAAAAGCAGCCGGAGAGCTTGGGACAATAAACTATGAATCCATTGTCTATGAAGGATACGGCCCTGGCGGGGCTGCGGTTATAGTCGAGGCGTTGACAGATAACAGAAACAGAACCGCCGGTGAAATTAGGCATAGCTTTGATAAAAACGATGGTTCCCTTGGGGCAACGGGCTGTGTCGCCTGGATGTTTTCAAGAAAAGGCATACTAGCGATAGAAAAAACTAGCGGCATTGATACCGATGAAGTAATGATGGCTGCGCTTGAAGCGGGTGCGCTTGATATTGACGATAGCGAAGAAGTTATCGAGATTACGACCGATGTTACGTCTTTCTCGGGTGTATACGAATATTTGGACCAATGCGGATATTCATTTATAATGGCTGAAATACAGCTGGTGTCCGAAAATACCGTAGAGCTGTCTCCCGATAATGAAGAGAAAGTAATAAAGCTGCTTGATATGCTGGAAGATAATGACGACGTACAAAATGTGTATCATAATGCGGTGTTATGATTTTGGAATCTGAATAAAATTTTTCTTGGTACAAATAATATCCCTCGAAGGAACATATCGGAGGGATATTTTTGGTTAAGAAGCATAAAAAGTTGTTTATTTTTACCGTCATTTTATTTGTGCTGCTGGCCGGGGGGTTGACTGGGTTTATCTTAGCAAGAAATGAGCCTCGTGTTGTGAAAGAAAACGGTCCATCCGAGCAATCCTCAGATTTACAAGTGGATGTTAACGATGCAAAGATTTCTAAAAACGCTATGGTTCAGTGGGATTATGAATATAAGATGTGTTCTCATCATATTTATTTACGCTGCCAGGTTGATCAAAATATGGTCGGGCTCTCTTTCTCTGAATTTCAGGAATATTATCCTGATGTCAGAATCGTATCGTTTGATACGAATGAACTATCACTGAAGAAAACGTTTGATTGCTATTGCCCTGATCATTATATATTAAAATCATATAATCAAGGACTTGCTATATTCAGAACGATTTTGGGGTCGGACGAACAGGAGATATATTTAGAGATTCAGTTTAACCTTCAGGCCGTTCGTGATGATGAAAAACAGGTTTTAGAGGTTGGCAAACTTTTTAATAGCGTAGATGATCTTGAACATTATATTGAGAATATCGAAACCTGATCATAATTTGTTTGACATTTCACTTAAAATATAGTAATATTATATCAAAA
>JBMNOU010000130.1:0-2833 GCA_050943215.1 Christensenellales bacterium
CTTGTCAATATTTCTGCTGTATCCTCCCATAATATAATCATAGTTTTCATCTATAAGAGGCATTCCCGCCAGCATACGGTCATACCCATCGGCTAGTCTTACTCTCATGCTCTTCTCTTTTTCCAGCCGCGCCATCTCTTTGTTATATTCTTCATCAGAGATAAAGTCCAGATCTTCCCCCTCGCTAAGGGAAACATCTGCCCTGCTTCTCGCGGCCGACGTGCTATGTATAGAAGTGCCTTCATCCTGCCCCAGCAAACTCTTGCTATCCCACTTACCAATGCCTAGCGCGCCGGCTTTTCCAAGTTTTACGGTATCGCGCTTATCCTCGAGCGCCTGTATCCATGGGGTAATCGCTTTCATTTTATCAGTTTCGCCGCTTAGCATATGGTTATACTGCTGTTTCATGAGCTTGGCAATCTTATTATCAAACCCCGCAATCTCTGTGTCATAATCACCGATCGTCTTCTTTCCAATTATACCACTATTTTCCGGTTCTGTATAGAACATTTTTTCGTTATTTTTGCCGATTTTCGCGGGTAGATCAAACTGATTAGCATACGGAGCAGTGGCGCTTGGTTTTATTGCCTGTTTTGCATACGGAACAGTTGCGCTTGGTTTTATTGCCTGCATTGCGTATGGAACAGTGGACATTCCGTTATTTTGGTACGCCTCTCTTGGTTTCTTTTGATTCTTTTTCGAATATAATGCCATAATAGCTTTCTCCCTATATTTTCTTTGATTTTCTTCTCATAGCATAAACATAACACGGCATTTCGCTCACGATCGCTCATTTTAAAAACTAGCAAACAAAAAAGCCCGCTTGTTGCGGGCACGCCATTCTTTCAGCTCTTGGTATCGATAATCTGCTGCGTCTTCAAATTGACCTTATACAGTAGTTGATTGGTATCGGTACGAGCGGCCTGCGCCTTCTTATGGATGAACAGCCAGTCCCCCGCGATTTCCAGAATGTTGTTGCCCACGATATTTTGGGGCATCTCGATCTCATAGGCCGTATCCCCTATTCCGTTCTTACTTATACTGTTGCAATGAATCTTGTTGCCTTGCGCCCAAATGATCTGTCCGTTTTCAATATGGAGCAGCGCCTTTCCGCTGTTGAAAGTTTCGATTTTATTGTATGCTGACCTTTCCAGATCTAGGGCATATACCCATTGCACATCACTCCACCGCTTCTCAAAAATAACATAGGCGATATCTTTGCAGTTATACATATAAGATAGCTTCAAATCCTTGAGATCATCATCATCAAAAACATAGATATAGTTGATTTTCAGCGTTTCTGAATCGATTTCCAGCAGACTGTTATTAAGCGAGCACCATATCTTTTTATCCTGTGCATATAACGCTTTAAAATAACGGTTGTCTCCCGCATACATGTTATCCATGACCATCATTCCGGTTGTTGCATCGAGAAACGAGCAATTAACTTCACTGACCATATTTTTCAAAATATATCCATCATATAAGATACCCCCAGTGTAAATAACTTCATCGTTTCGCTGTATCATGCAATGACCTGAAACGGTTGCCGAAACAAACGGTTCCTTATTATTATAGATATACGCATAATCATCTGGCGCTATAGAACCAGTCGTCCCATGGACTTCCAGTACGCATATCGTACCATCCTCCGTTACATAGGCGTCATATGCAGAATCTGGGTATTCCGTATACATTACCTGCTGAAGACCGGCATAATTTCTGTTATATTGATAAAGTCCAAAATGCTTTTCCCCTTCAAATATTTCGTTTACACCCACATAATATATGCTGTCATCCATTACTATCAGCCGCGTGATCTTCGGGGCTTCAAGCTCAAAACGCACATCACTTCCGTCATCTTTCATGCTGTATATGCCGTCTTTGTCGCCCTCCTGCGACACATAATATATCCGTCCGTTGTGGCAAGCAGCGGATTGCCCGGTATATGCCCCTACGTGCTGTTTATGCATTGCGCTTTGGGTATAGCTATATTCATACCCTTTTGTATATGTTCTGCAGCCAACAAAACAAAATAATATCATCAGCACCAAGATACTAAGTATAACCGTTTTATTTAGTCTATGCATTCTTCCGCCTCCTTTTCTAATCAATGCGAATTAAAAATCCCAGATTCGCCTCGCCAATTATTCCATTAGTAAACGTAAGCATACCCTTATCTTTTATTAGATAATTATATATATCTTCAGCAGAAAATTTTTTTTGAGGAGGATTATACATGTTAATCCCCTTCCCTGTATTTTCCATTGCTATGTAATGAGCTCCAAGCTTATTAGCCTTTATCCATACATATGTATAAAGATACTTACCTATCTCCGATAAATTTTTAACAGATGCCAAACCAATACTAACCTTATATCCCTTCTTTCTAAAATATTTCATCAGTGTAGCCGGCTTAACACCCCAAGTACCGCCAGCCAAGTCGCCCATTAACATATTGCTGTTATCATTAAACTCAGTGTATACGTCTGCGAAGTTCGAATCCTCCCCCAAAAGAAGATTCATATTATGCGCGGCGACCGCTGCGCAGCAGTTATTCTTGGCAATACCTTTCGACCCAAATGGTACATTCCCCAAACTTTCTTGGTCGTTAATAAAATCATTCGTGTTAAACTTTGGATCATCTTGAACCGACTGTGCACGCCTTTCCTTTAAATCACTGATCACCTTATCATATTGACCTGCCTTGTCAATATTTCTGCTGTATCCTCCCATAATATAATCATAGTTTTCATCTATAAGAGGCATTCCCGCCAGCATACGGTCATACCCATCGGCTAGTCTTACTCTCATGCTCTTCTCTTTTTCCAGC
>JBMNOU010000131.1:0-2775 GCA_050943215.1 Christensenellales bacterium
CAAATCCGGTACTGGCTACTGCCGCAAACTTGCCCGAAAGCGCGCCGAACAATAGTGACAGCGCGGCCATCGCCACCATCAAAAGCCCGATTTCCAATATATAGCCGATATCGTTATTTGCGACGCCAACGTCTATGATCTTGGACATTAAAAACGGTATAAAGATTTCTAACAAAACCTCTCCGGTCACCATTGCCGGAGCAAGCCAAACATATTTTTTGTAATTCCCTATACATGGGATAAGTTTTTTTATCATTCTTTTTTACGATAATACCTTCTAAATATAATAACTAAATGCCACCTCCAAGCATAAGAAGTGGCAAAATTTTAAGTTAAAAGTCCAGTTTTGTCTTAAATATTCCCCCGGTTATCTTAATACCCAAAATTATAGTTAAAATCAAACGAGTCAAGCGCATTCGCGCCGTAGGAAACCAGTGCGCCGCAAAGGACAATATACACAATGATTGTAAGCGCAACGCCTATAATACCTGTAATAAGACCTGCGGTTGCAAAGCCGTTTTTGCCGCGCTTACTAGAGATCGCACCTAATATAATCGCAACTACGCCGCACGGAATCGCAATATATAGTACCCACAAGAAAACGATAGAAACGATTCCAAGCACCATAGATGCTACGCTCATTCCTTTAGAATTTGCTGCCGGCTGCGGCTGCACCGGTGACGCCTCAACACTTTTTTTTACTTCAAATGCTTCCTTTGCCTTTTTTTCTTCCTCTGTCATGGGAGAATAGTCTACTTCAGGTTGTTCGTTTGCAACCGCTTCATCGGTTTTGTTCACTTCCGCTTCATTGTTGTTCGTTTCATTCTCCATTTTTTATTCCCTTTCTTAATTATTTTATTTCCGGTTCATTTGTTAGAACCTATCCTTATATTCAGTCATTTTAGCGCTGCTTTCCCAGCCGTTATACGCCGAGCTATACGTATCTTCTCTGTATTGCGTTTTCATATTTTCCAGAAGCCTTTCTTTCGCGTCTTCAAAGGACGTCGTCCCCGGCTGCATTTGGCTTGCGTACTTTATGATAAAATACCCGAAATCAGATGCGGTCGGTTTGGAGATATCCCCAATGTTTTCAAGCGCCAGCCCGGCATCTACAAAGTCCGAATCGTAATTGCTGATTCCCTTATATATTCTGTATCCTTCGGGGTATGATTCTATCCCCGGGTCTTCGCCGTATTTTTCAAGCGCAGCGTCAAAGTCTTTCAGCGCAGCCTGATATGCCTCATCTGTCTTTTCTTTGATCTTTTTTAGTTCGGCATCTCTCAGTTTGTCTGCCTCGTCGTCGCTACCCGCGCTCCTGTAACCTGAAAGCTGCGTCTGTATATCACTTGGCAGAGCAATGAGCAGGTTTTTTAAATATTTTATCCCTTTTGGAACATATATGAGCGTATCAGAATTCTCATATGTCGTAATGCTGCTGGGGGAATTGTCCAAAACTTCCTTTTGTTCTTTAAGCTGAGCGTCATAAAACTCTTTTACATCGCTGTCCGTGGGATTATAGTCTTTGCTTAAGAAATCTTTGACATTACTTTTCACTTTGGTTCGGGTTAGCGTTGCCTCTAAGGAGCCGTTGTAATACCCTACGCCGGTAAGCAGCTCGTCTACTATCTCTTTTACTCTTGGATCATCATTTGTCACTTCGCTTGCATCTGTGCTGTCCGCAGCCTGGGCGTCCTGCGCAACCTGCGCTTTAGCGGTAGAATACGCCCCATCGTACACTGCTTTCATATCGCTGGCAATACTTTTTAAGTCTTCATCAGAAAGGCCGGGCATATTGAGTTCTTTTGCGTGCTGCATGATAAGAGTATATTCAACAAACTCCTGCAAAATGCTGTCCCGAATCGTTTGCACCTGGCTCTCATACTGATCTCCGTATGTATCTTTGGTTATGCCATACTGGTAACACATCGCGTTCACCGAATCCATAACTTCGCCTTTTAGTATCTTCTCCTCATCAACCTCCGCAACGACCTGTGCCCTGTCGCGTTCTTCGTTTACAAACACCATACTGCACGAACATAATACGCATCCCATCATAAGCGCCAGTGCGAACGCAGTTATCTTTTTAATCATTCAAGTGCTCCTTAAATAGCTCGCTGCTTTTTTCCATTTGTTCAATTTATTATACTTGATTGCCCATATATATGCAACGCTTAATTTGTTCACAAATCTGCATGATATCCATGTATAATCTGCCCTTTAAAGGCTTGACGACTATCACGGGCGGGACGGATTTTTTAAGCGAAGCGATATCCTTATATCCTTTTAATAACCTCTCCAGCCCGCCAAAATCGATCCCTACATGTTCTCCGAACTTAAGCTCAACCGTCTTGCCTTTTCTGATTACGCTCGATATCCCCGCTTTCTCGGCAAAAGAGCGCATTAAAGAAATTCCGATCAGATTTTCAATTTCCTTGGGAGGTTTTCCAAACCTGTCGCTCAGCTCTTCCCTGACTCTTTTTGCTTCTTCCAGGCTCTTTGACATCACGATACGCCTGTACATATCCAGCTTTAACGCCTCGTCTTCGATATATTCCTTTGGAATAAATGCGTTCAGATTCAGCTCCACCGCAGTATCCAGTCCCTTTACCGCCCTTTTGCCGGAAATCTCCTCTTTTATAAGTTTACAATACAGATCATACCCTATTTGCGACATATGCCCGCTTTGCTCAGCCCCGAGAATGTTTCCCGCGCCGCGTATTTCAAGATCCCTTAACGCAATTTTAAGACCGCTTCCAAATTGCGTAAAATCCCTTA
>JBMNOU010000043.1:0-15169 GCA_050943215.1 Christensenellales bacterium
AGTAAAAATTATTACTGACAGTACTGCTGATCTGCCACGTAATATATTGAAGGTTGGTGGGATAGATATGGTTCCACTACATATTATACTCGGAGATAAAGACTTTTTAGATGATAACACCCTGTCAAACAAAGACATTTTTTTGTATGCGGATAAATACAATGTTCTTCCAAAATCAGCAGCAGTTAACGAATATCAATTTGCCGAAATATTCAGAAAATGGATTGATCAGGATTATGATGTTTTTTTTATGGGAATAAGTAGCAAGCTCTCTGCAACGATGCAAAACGCGATTACCGCATCTGGTAGTTTTGATAAACAAAGGATATCAATCGTCGACTCTTTGAGTCTATCAACAGGTATCGGCCTTCAAGTGCTTGAAGCTTCCGATTTGGCTCAAAAAGGCGCTGGGCTTGAAGAAATTACACAGAACGCTTTGGCTGTGCGAAATAGAGTTCAGGCAAGTTTTGTTGTGGATACGTTAAAGTACCTATATATGGGTGGACGCTGTTCAAAGATTGCTTCAATAGTGAGCAGCAGGCTAAAAATCAAACCCAAACTTGAGCTAATCGACGGCGAGATCGTACCGACGGTGAAGTTCAGAGGTAATAACTATATAAAAGGATACTATAAACAGGTAATGGAAAAAGCTGAGGAAATTGATTCAAGACGTATTTTTGTCACGCATTGTCTTTCAAAAGATGCTGAAGAGATAAAAAAACAGCTTGAGATTGATTACGGTTTCAAGAATGTACTTATCACTGACGCATCACCTACAATATCGACGCATTGCGGGCCGGGAACACTCGGGATATTGTTCTTATATAAATAGCTTTTGTAAAGTTTGAAGTGTGACGTAGATTAAGCCGTAATCATAATCAGAGCAGAAAAAGAGAGAAATGATAATATGATAATTACTATATTGATTGAACCGCCTACACCAACTTCTTTTAAAATATCCCTGATTCAATTTTAAGAGGTATACATTTCCATATTGTAGTAATAATCTCGTCTGATTGATGTTATGTTTTCTCGATGTTTGATCGTATTCCTCGTGGTTAATCCTTTTAAATAATATAATTTATAAGCTATAATTATAAAACGATTAGAAAAAAACAGCTAAAGGATAAACCATGTAAAATTTATTTATTATTGTTAATTATTTGAGAATTATATATAATGACTTATACAATGAAATGGGTGGAGGTATCGATATGATGCCCGGAAGCAAGGATGTGGCAAAGGCGGCAATTCGTCTCGCATTAACCTCTTCGAGGGATGACGAGAAAACTCTAAAGGCACGGTATGCTATAAAAGGCATTCAGGTTGCTGCGGTTGATTTTGGCGGAGAGTTTCTAACATCAGTCATGCGAATCGTCGAGTGCAGTGTGGTCGCGGCGAAAAGAGAGGGTGTAATTGGCGATACGCACCATCAAGAGGGCGCTGTGGCGGGTGCCGTCAGGGAAGCAATCTCTCAGATAACATCTAAAGCGATAGGACTTAACGTAGGTGGAAAGATCGGTATCGCTAGATACGACGAACATATCGCTGTAGGCATATTCTTTGGAATTGGTCTGCTCCATTTAAATGAAGTGGCGATAGGATTGGGGCATAGGGTTATATGAGTACGGTTAACATCGCGATCGACGGGCCATCGGGAGCCGGCAAAAGCACACTCGCTAAAAAAATCGCAAAGGCACTCGGAATATATTATCTGGATACCGGATCTATGTATAGAGCTGTGGCTTACGCAGCAATACAGTCCGGAGTAGATATTGGTAACAAAGAGCAGGTTGAGCGATTAATAGAACATGTCGATTTAAAAACAGTATATCAGAACGGTGAACAGCAGGTACTTCTCAGCGGCCAAAACGTAATGCCATATATCCGCACGCCTGAAATCTCAAAGGCGGCTTCGGACATCTCGGCTTATCCTTGTGTCAGATTCAAGCTGGTTAAAATGCAAAGGGATGTAGCAGATCAGTATGACGTTGTTCTTGACGGCAGGGATATCGGTACATATGTTTTACCCGATGCCAAACATAAATTTTTCTTAACAGCTGATGTTAAAGAACGCGCAAAAAGAAGGTTTTTGGAACTTTCTGAAAAGAGTATTGATACCCAATACTCAGATGTTCTGAGGGATATGAAAGTTAGAGATGACAATGATTCATCGAGAAACTTTGCGCCACTAAAACAGGCAGATGATGCCATGTTGATCGATACTACAAATTTAAGTATTGAAGATGTGTTGGACGTTGTATTGTCCAAATTCAGACAGGAGTAGGCGATGCTTTACAAAATTATTAGGTTCTTTGGCAAGCCTGTAATATACCTTCTTTTTTTACCTAAAATAATCGGAAAGAAGAATTCTAGGATAGAAGGAAAAGCGATTATTATTTCTAATCATTTAAGCATGTGGGATCCGCTTTTTATTGCGGTTGTTTTCAAAAGGCAGATATTCTGGATGGGCAAAGTTGAATTGTTTAAAAATGTTTTAGCACGCGCGTTCTTTTTTGCAGTTAAGGCTTTTCCTGTAAGGAGAGGGGAAGGGGATTTACCGGCAATACGGCATGCATTCCGGCTTTTAAGAGATGGTAAGCTTTTTGGTATATTTCCGGAAGGTAAACGCGTAAAAACTGGGGAGATCGGGAAGTTTGAGCCGGGCACGTCAATGATCGCTCTTAAGAATGATGCACCCATTATCCCGCTTTATATCAAAGGTAATTACAAGCTTTTCAGACGTATGAAACTGATTGTTGGAGAACCCATCAAAATTTCAGATTACATTGGACATAAGGCAGATCCGTCTACTATTGAGGAAGCGACAAAATTTCTGGAGAATAAACTGAAAGATTTAAGGAATACGACTTTTTGAGGCGGTTTTAAGATTGATAATATTGGCAAAAAACGCCGGGTTCTGTTTTGGCGTTAAAAGAGCGGTTGAAGCGGTAGAAAACAATTTGGATAAAAAGATTGTGACGCTTGGGCATTTAATACACAATGAATATGTCGTTCGTTCATTCGAAGAACGCGGCGTTAAATGCGTGCAAAGTTTAGACGAGGTGAGCGCTGACGAAACTATCGTAATACGATCCCATGGTGTCTCCCCACAGGTCTTAGAAGAAATAAAACGCAGGGGCATCCGATATATCGATGCGACATGTCCGTTTGTCAAAAGGATTCACGCAAGGGTGGCTGAAGCAAAAGCTGCCGGTTTACCCGTCATTATTGTTGGTAAGAAAGGACACCCTGAAGTTGACGGAACCATCGGCTGGTCAGGGGAGAATGCATTTGCTATCTATTCTGACGAGGAAATAAAAAAATTACCGCATCTCAAAAAAGCAGTTGTCGTTGCACAGACAACGATCACGGAGGATAAATGGAACAGCGTGCTTTTTGCGCTGAGAAGCAAAGTCGATAATATTATACCTTTTCTGAGCATATGTTCTGCAACAAAAGAAAGGCAGAACGAGGCAAAAGAGATTGCACAAAAATCGGATACTGTAATTGTGGTGGGCGGGAAATCAAGCTCAAATACGCAAAAATTGTACGAATTATGCAAAAGATATTGTAAAAATGTATATTATATTGAACATTATAAAGAACTATTACTTGAAAAAATGTTGTTTGGTGATATAATAAGCATTGTCGCCGGTGCTTCAACTCCGGATACGATGATTAGGGAGGTTTTTAACTACATGATTGAAAATGAAAAAGTGCTGCCACCCAGTGACGCAGCCGTCACAGACAGGGATGCAGCCACCGACTCGGCAGAACAAAACACTCAGACTGCCGAACTGACCATCAATGAATCTTTAGAAGCTATCAAAGAAACAAAGAGTGAAAATGCCGAGGAAGAAAAACCAGTACCATCAACAGAAAAGGATGAATTCTTAGAAGGATTAGAGAAGGTCATTCGTTTAAAAAAGGGCCAAATAGTAAGAGGCAATATTGTTCAGATTACAGATGAAGATATCTGTGTCAATATCGGATACAAGTCTGATGGTATTATTCATAAAGATGAAATCTCGCTAGAAGAAATCAATCCAAAGGATGTTTTCGGCATCGGTCAGGAGATAGAAGCAGAGGTTATCAATGTAAATGACGGCGAAGGCAACGTAATTTTATCAAGAAAACGCATAGAGAAAAAGCAGAACTGGTTAAAAATGAAAGAAAACGTAGGTTCTGAAAAGCTTTATAAGTGTACTGTAAAAAAGGCTGTAAAGGGAGGCGTAACAACAAAAATAGATGGTTATAGCACATTTATTCCGGCGTCTCATTTAGCCTTAAAATATATTGAAGACTTAAAACAGTTCGAAGGCAAAGAGATTGAAGTGACTCTTATCGATGCTGATAAGAGGCAAGAACGTCTTGTCGCATCGCACAAGAATGTATTGATTAAAAATAAACGCGAAAAGGAAGAACAGCTTTGGAATAGTTTTGTTAAGGGCAGCCGTGTTAAAGGTGTTGTAAAAAGGCTCACAGATTTTGGTGCTTTTGTCGATATAGGCGGTGTGGACGGATTGCTTCATATCTCTGATATATCATGGTCAAGAGTCAAACACCCATCGGATGTTATCTCTGAAGGGCAAGAGCTCGAGCTTATAATAATCAATATTGATGTTGCTAAAAAGAAGATTGCGCTTGGATATAAGCAATTGCAGCCAAAGCCATGGGATTTAGTACCGGAAAAATATCATGAGGGAGATATTATAAAAGGAAAAGTTGTGCGCATTGTTCCCTTTGGTGCTTTTGTGCAAATTGAACCGACAGTTGATGGTCTAATACACATTTCTCAGGTCTCAAGACACAGGCTAGAGAGAGTAGAGGACGAGCTGCGTGTTGGTGACGAGATAGATGTAAAAATTCTTGAGGTAAATGCAGATAAACGAAAAATCAGCTTATCAAGAAAGGCACTGCTCGCTGCGGAAGAGCCGCGCATTGAGAAAAAGGATATCCCTGAAAATGACGAGAATTTTAATTACGAACTTCCTCCCATTCAGGAATCAACCGTATCATTGGCGGACTTTTTTCCAAAAAAGGATGAATAATAGTAGTTATTCTGGTAATAATTATTAATGACCTCACAAAATATATTAAGACCCCCTTTACATTGGTCGTGATTCTAAATCGCGACTCTTTTTTTGTACAACAGCATGAATTCATAAAGTATTGCATATGCAAAGATAATAAACTATACTAAGTACATGGATTCAAATGATAAAAAAACAACCCGTACATTGATGGCTGTAGATGGCAACAGCCTAATGCACAGAGCTTTTTATGCTTTGCCTGCACTGTCCAACGCAAAAGGTGAGTATACCAATGCTGTTTACGGTTTCTTTTCGATGCTGATAAGTGCAGTCAATTTGCTTGGCCCTGATTATCTCGCAATTGCGTTTGATAAGAAAGGCAAAACTTTTAGGCACGATCTTTACATTGAATATAAAGGAACACGAAAACCTGTACCTGAAGAATTAGCCCCTCAGTTCGGTGTCCTGAAAAAGGCGCTCAACGAGATGGGAATTGCCGTTCTCGAGCGCGAAGGATATGAAGCGGACGATGTATTGGGTGTACTGGCCAATTTTGCGGCGAAGAATAATATGTCTGCCATACTGCTTACGGGAGATAAGGACGTATTTCAGCTGGTATCGGATTCCTGCCGGGTTATGCTGACAAGAAAGGGCGTCAGCGAACTTGAGGTATATGATACTGAAAAATTGGATGAGATGTATGGGCTAATACCTAAGCAAATTGTCGACTTGAAAGGTTTTATGGGAGATCCTTCAGACAACATCCCGGGTGTTCCCGGAGTTGGCGAAAAAACAGCTCTGAAGCTTCTGCATTCATATAAAAGCATGGACGGCGTATACGAAAACATTAAACAGATCAAAGGCAAGCTGAAAGAAAAGTTGTATGATAACAAGGATCTGGCATACTTAAGCCGCACACTATCTGTCATCGATGTTAATGCGCCGATCGAAGTTTCTCTCTCAGCGCTGGAGTTTTCCGGATTGGCTTGTGATGAAATCCGTTCTGGTATAGAGCGGCTTGGTTTTTCCTCACTTCTAAAAAGGATCGGGCCAGAAAAAACAGAAACGGGAATAGCCAAAGAATCAATTGAACAAATCAATATTGATTCTATAGAGTTTTTACGACAGATCTTAGCCGAAATAAAAGATAAAGAATTTTTGGCTATTGCATTTAATAATGACATTATCCTGTCTTATTCAAGTGACCGGGAATATATTATTTCATCCGAGCATACGCTGCTAAATACGAATTTTACAAGAGATATAGTCATAAACGAACTTAAAGGATTGCTTGAAGACGAGAACTTCCCCAAACTGTTGCATGGCGTTAAGCAAGTAACATCGATGTTAAAAGAATACAATACAGTACCTCGCGGCATACTGTTTGATACCAAACTAGCTGAATATACGCTTGATCCAGGTACAAATAGTTTTGAGCTCCTGGCTCTTGGCGAAAAATACGGTTTTAATGAAAGTGCCGCAGCAATCGTTAATCTTTATCATGTTCAAAAAGAACGATTGGAAGAGAACGGGCTTTGGTTTGTTTACAACAATATTGAAGTACCGTTAACCAAAGTACTGCTTGAAATGGAGGAAACCGGATTCAGATTGGATCTTGCTGAGCTAGATAAATATTCTGACAAGTTATCCCAAGATATAAACAGCCTTATTTCTGAGATATATGAACTATGCGGCTATGACGATTTCAACATCAATTCGACTAAGCAGCTTGGGCAGGTGCTGTTTGAGAGGTTATCGCTTCCAGCAACGAAGAAGACAAAAACGGGATATTCAACAGATATTGAAGTATTAGAAAAACTTCAGGAAAAACATCCTGTCATTGGTAGGATAATACAGTATCGGCATTTGACCAAGCTAAAAAGCACATACATTGACGGTTTGAAAAACATTGCTGATCGGGATGGCTTTGTACACACAACCTTTATGCAGATTTCGACGGTAACAGGGCGAATTTCAAGCAAAGACCCGAATCTGCAGAATATACCAATACGCACTCAACAAGGAAAAGAAATCCGCAGGCTATTTTTGCCTTCTTCAAAAGAAAGAAAACTTGTGACCGCAGATTATTCTCAGATCGAGCTGAGGATATTAGCGTCTATATCGGGAGATAGCGTTATGAAAGACGCATTTATTTCCGGCATTGATATCCACACGCGGACCGCTTCAGAGGTTTTTGATATACCAATAAACATGATAACTGAGGATATGAGAAGAAGCGCCAAAGCAGTCAATTTCGGGATCGTATACGGAATCAGTGACTTTGGACTCTCAAGGAACTTAAACATTCCTGTAAAATTGGCTTCCGGCTTCATCAAACGATATCTAGATAGATTTTCCGGTGTGCGAGAATACATGGAAAATATAAAAGTTAAGGCAAAGAAGGACGGATATGTTACAACTCTGCTGGGTAGACGCAGATATCTGCCCGAACTGCAATCAAAGAACTACAATGTGAGATCTTTCGGGGAACGGGCGGCGCTGAACACCCCAATACAGGGGACGGCGGCGGATATTATCAAACTTGCAATGATTGATGTTTCGAAAAAGCTCAAAGAGGGTGGGTATAATTCGAAGCTGATCTTGCAGGTTCATGATGAATTGATTATCGATGCAGCGGATGATGAAACCTCTGAGGTCAGTCTGCTGCTAAAAGATTGTATGGAAAAAGCATACCGGCTTGATGTTCCGCTAGTGGCACATGTTTCAATTGGTGATAATTGGTTGGATGCAAATTGAGAAATAATGACGATGAAAAAAAACATTATTATTGGCATAACAGGCGGTATCGGCTCCGGGAAATCTTTTGTCAGCAAGTATTTAGAGAATCTTGGAGAACATGTAATATATGCGGATGAAGTTTCAAGGCAGATAGTACGTCCTGGGGAGAGAGGCAACGATGCGATCCGTAAAGTGTTTGGCGATAAATTTTTTCTTAAGGACAATACGCTTCACCGCAGTAAGCTTGCCGAACATGTTTTTAGCAGCCCGGATAGGTTAGCTTTGCTTAATAGCATGCTCCACCCGCTTATATCAGAACGTATATTCAGCGAAGCTGAAAAGATCATCGGAAGAGTGTTTATTGAAGTCCCGCTTTTAGTCCAAACCGGAATGCACAAACAAACTGACTTTGTTTGGCTTGTTATTGCTGATGTAGAGACTAGGATCAAACGCGTAGTTGTTCGTGACGAATTAAGCTATTCAGAAGTCATGCGCCGTATGCAAAGTCAGATGAGCGATGAAGAAATGATTCCGTACGCAGACGAGGTCATCGATAACAGCGGGCAAGATGAAACCTTGTATCAAAGGTTAGACATACTGCTGAAAAAACCGGAATATCAGAGGTAATGACATGACAAAACGACGTGCCAAAAACAAAAACTATCGGAAGAATCTGAAAGTATGGACGATATTATGCCTCTTGCTTATATGCACTGTGGCCATCCTGCTACGTGGTATTGTTGTCTATAGGCTTTATCCGCTTGAATTTAAAGAACAGATCGAACGCTACAGCGATATGTATTCGATCGATAAATATTTTGTAAGTGCGGTAATATGTACTGAAAGCCATTTTGACGAGAAAATAATTTCAAACAAAGGGGCTGTCGGTCTGATGCAGATCATGCCGAATACCGGAGAATGGGCAGCTAAGCTCATCGGTATTGAGGATTATTCGGTAGAAAGGCTGACAAATCCGGAAATAAATATTAATATCGGATGCTGGTATTTGAGTTATCTGGGTGAAATGTTTGAAGGAGATGCCCAAAAAGTATTGGCGGCATATAATGCAGGACCAGCCAATGTTAAAGAATGGCTGGAGATGGATGGATCTTTAACAGAAATACCCTATGAAGAAACGGAAAATTATTTACAGAAGGTTCAGCGAAATTATGAAATATACAAAGGTTTATACAACATTTTCTAAATTACTAATGTGTGCTATAAGTGTGGTTCTGATAATCACGTGTTGTGCATGCGGATCAAGTGGAGATGACAGTAACAAGTCTGTGCAAACGATTCCGCATTATACATTGCCGCCGGTAAAAGAAGACCCCATACCCATTGCGGGCGGCGAGCTTGTTTTTCCAATTCCGAAGAATCCTGCGTCTCTTAATCCTCTTAAGATTAAGAATATAGAGCTTTTTAACCTCTTTTCTCTGATATATGAGCAGCCTGTCAGGATTGGGGTGGACGGAACAGTCCAGCCTGAGCTTGCGGAGACATGGGAGGTTGATAGTACCGGCACAGTATGGACGTTCCATTTAAGAAAAGGTGTACGATGGCAAAAAGATTACGGAGTGTTCACATCGCAGGATGTTATTTATACCATCGGACTTATAAAAAGCTATATGTTAGGTGAATCAACGTATGCCCAATACAACAGCTTGATTACCAATTTTGCAGCAGAGGACGATTATACAGTAAAGATCACATTATTAGAGCCTGGAAATGCCGCAGTGTATTTTATGACTTTTCCAATCATTTGTAAAGCATATTGTGAGGGTGAAAACATCGATTTGCTAAAACCGGTAGGTACCGGTCCCTATCTTATTGTCGATTATGACACTGATGAGCAAATGACGCTGCAAGCCAATGATCTTTGGTGGAAAGAAGCGCCATATATTCGGACCCTAACCGCAAAATGCTTTCCTGATCACGACACCGAGCTTGCCGCATTTGAACAGAATTTCTTAAATTTTATAACAACATCTATGCTGACAGTCGAAACATATAAGAAATACGGCGTGACAAGCTCTATTGATTACTTAACGCAGTATTATGACTGTCTTGTACCCAATGTGACCACTGGGTTGTTCAGCGATGTTAAAATCAGGCAAGCTGTGGCATATGCACTTGACAAACGCGATATTGTGTCTACTGCGCTATTAGGTCATGCGGTTGCGGCTGACTATCCAGTCGCTCCCGATTCATATCTGTCGGGCGATTCTTCGAATATATATGAATATAACCTACAGAAAGCTTTATCTCTTTTTGAGGAAGCCGGCTGGAAAGACAGAAACGATGATGGTATCCTTGAAAGAGTTGAAGAGAACCAGCCAATTGATCTGACTATTGATCTTCTGATACCGCTTAATAAAGAGGATACATACAGGCTTGATGTTGCAGAAAATATTGCATCACAGCTTTTAGAGTGCGGTATTAAGGTAAACATTATTGAGAAACCAACCGAAGAATCATTAAACGAATACAAGCAAAGCTTGATCAATAGGGATTTTGATCTGGCGTTTTGTTCTTTATACCTTGATCAAAATCCTGATATCACGTTTATGATCGGTACTGGTGAGAGTGCAAATTATGGCGGTTTTTCAGACGCAGATATTGATATATTGCTCAAAAACTGTAAAGCATCTTTGAGCGAAGACGATATGAAACAAGCATATTTAGCGCTGGAAAAACGTTTCATAGAAACGATGCCGCAAATCAGCCTGTATTTTAAGACAAACGCGCTAATTTACGATGCATCAATCAACATACCTGATGCCATCCGTGATATGAATATCTACACGACCATTCCGGAATGGTATCTTTATGTAAAAAATGCGGAGGCTTGATGGTGTATCGGACAATTACCAGCACAAAGAATGAGTTTGTCAAATATGCAAAGAGTCTTAAGTTAAAAAAAGGCCGCAACGAGCATGGGGCTTTTTTGGTAGAAGGAGAAAAATGCGTCCGTGAACTTATCTCTTTTATGCCGCAAAACGTGCAAAACGTTATTGTTGTTGAAAACCGATTTGATGATATTGTAAAACTGGCGCAAGAAATAGGAAAACAAATATATTTCGTAAAAGATAGCGTTATGAGTGCAATATGTGATTGCAAAACGCCTCAGGGAATTGCCGCGATTGCAATTATACCGTCATATAGCGAGGTTTTAACAGGGTTTATCCTGATGCTTGATGATCTGCAGGATCCGCAAAATGTAGGCACCATTATAAGAACGGCTGATGCGGCTGGATGCTCCTGCGTTGTGCTTTCAAAAAAATGCGCGGACTGTTTTTCACCGAAAGCAGTAAGGGCTTCAATGGGAAGCCTGTTTCATATGCCCATAATAAGCGCTGATCTTAACGGTTATATCCAAAAATTGATTGCGCGCGGCTATGATGTTGTCAGTTCGCACCTTGCTGGTGAGACAAAATATAATGTTGCATGGGAAAAGACATGTCTAATCATTGGAAATGAGTCGAGAGGAGTGTCTGAAAAAATAACAAAAATGTCCACCAAACTCATCAAAATCCCGATGTACGGAAAGGCAGAAAGTTTAAATGCAGCAGTAGCGGCGGGCATACTAATATATAAAATACGTACTTGAAAAGATTGTCAGTGATGTGCTATAATTTTATTTATAATGCGATGAAGCTTGATCAGTATCCGTGCAGGTTCGCAATAATAAGAGACAAACGCCATGGCTGAAAGCGTTTGGTTGCATGTACGAGAGAATTTCGCAAGATGAGCAGCCTATTTGGGACGGTACGTTCCGTTATAACGAACAGACTTCAGATAACGAGGAGTGAATTTGGGTGGTACCGCGAACTTTCGCCCCAAGGCGAAGTTTTTTTTATTTATAAAAGATTTTTATTTCGGTGAGAGGAGTAGTGAATGGAAAACGGTCAAAACTTAGAAAACTTATGTAAGCAAGGGCTTAATTTTATCAGCAAAAGCACAACCTCTAAAGAACTTGAAGGCTTGCGAATTAAATTACTAGGTAAAAAAGGAGAATTAACAAGCGCACTAAGAAGCATGAAAGATATTCCCGAGCAGAAAAGACCTGCATTCGGCAAAAAAGTTAATGAAATAAGAAATATCTTAACCGACGCATTTGATAAGAGATTATTCGAAATACACCAGGTTGAAAAAGAAGCGAGTCTGATTATGGAAACGGTAGATGTTTCTTTGCCTGGTACAAAAAGGAGTATCGGTGCATTACATCCATTGACAAGAACATACTATGAGATCAGGGACATATTTGTCAGTATGGGTTTTGAAGTGATGGATGGGCCGGAAGTTGAGTACGACAAATATAATTTCGAAATGCTCAATATACCAAAAGACCATCCTGCAAGGGATATGCAGGATACGTTTTATCTGTCGGGCGATATTGTTCTGAGAACGCACACCTCACCAGTCCAAATACGCACGATGCTCAAGCAAAAGCCACCAATCCGGATGATATGCCCTGGCAGGGTATATAGAACCGATGATGTGGACGCGACGCATTCGCCAATGTTCAATCAGGTTGAAGGCCTCGTTGTTGGTCAAAAAATCAGTTTCGCGCACCTTAAGGATACGCTTGATACGTTTTTAAAGGAATTATACGGAGAAGATACAATAACGAAATTCCGTCCAGGGCATTTCCCGTTTACTGAACCAAGCGCAGAGGTTGATGCGACTTGCGCCAAATGTGCAGGAAAGGGATGCGGCGTCTGCAAGGGTACGGGCATGATAGAAGTGCTAGGATGTGGGATGGTACATCCAAATGTGCTCAAAGGATGCTGCATTGATCCGGACATATATTCTGGATTCGCATTCGGTCTCGGCCTTGACAGGCTGGCCTCGATAAAATACGGCATTTCGGATATCAGACTGTTCTTTGACAACGATATCCGGTTTTTGTCACAGTTCAAATAGGGGAGGAAAGTATATGATAGCGCCATACAAATGGCTTTGTGATTACGTTGATATGGATATTGCACCGGAAGAGCTAATGCAAAAGCTGATTATGACGGGCAGCGAAGTTAACGGATTTAAGGAACTCGGTGCAGATATCAAAAATGTTGTTGTCGGCAAGATAGTATCGATAAAAAAACACCCGGATGCGGATAAACTTTCTATTTGCTTGGTGGATACCGGTAATGAAGAACTACAGATTGTCTGCGGCGCTGGTAATATTTTTAAAGGTGCGTATGTTCCGGTTGCGAAGATCGGTGCTCTGCTGCCGGGCGGATTGAAAATTAAGAAAGGAAAACTCAGAGGCATATTTTCATATGGTATGTTGTGTTCGGGCCAAGAGCTTGGGCTTGATGCGTCTGACTATCAAGGAGCGGAAGTAGACGGCATCATGATACTCAAAGATGTATGCAGTCTCGGAATGCCTTTGAGGGAATTGCTCGGACTTACGGATACTGTGTTTGAAATCGAAGTTGGTGCAAACAGGCCGGATTGCCTATCGATATTGGGTATTGCGAGAGAATGCGCCGCATCGCTTGAAAAAGAAATAAAGCTGCCGGATTTGTCTTATACAGAAAACGGCGGCAACATATTCGATTATGTCACGGTAGAAGTAATAGATAGGGATCTTTGTGAGAGATATGTTGCAAGGGCTGTAAAAAACGTCAAGATCGGCCCTTCGCCGAAATGGCTTCGCGATAGGCTTACATCAGCAGGTATACGTTCTATCAACAATATTGTCGATATCACAAACTTTGTAATGCTTGAGACGGGACAGCCGATGCATGCTTTTGACAGTCAGGACATCCGTGGCAGCAAAATAATAGTAAGGCGTGCGCATAGCGGCGAAACCATTACGACGCTGGACGGAAAAGAACGGCCGCTTACCAATAATATGCTGTTGATATGCGATGCAAAGGGTCCTATCGGTATCGCAGGCGTCATGGGCGGAGAAAATTCTGAAATAAAGGATGATACCAAAACGGTGATATTTGAATCAGCGAAGTTCGCGTTGGGCAATATTAGAAGAACTTCAAGAGCGCTTGGGTTGCCTACTGAGTCCGCGATGCGGTTTTCTAAAGGCGTTGACACGGCTGGATGTAAAACTGCAATGGACAGGGCCCTGCATCTCGTCACGCTGCTTGGCGCAGGGGAAATTATTTCCGGAGAAATCGATATATTATCTGCCGATTTGTCTCCACGGCAAGTCACTGTTAATGCAGATAAGATAAACTTAAAGCTGGGCACTTCTATTAGCCCTGAAATAATGGTAAATCATTTGCGGCGAGTATTTATCGATACCCGAATAGACGGCAAAAATCTAATATGCAATATACCGAATTTCAGAAATGATATTGTACTTGGAGATGATATTGCTGAAGAAGTTGCAAGAATGTATGGATATGATAATATTCCAACAATCAAGATGAAGGGAGAGGTAGTAAGAGGCGTTGTATCCAAACTAGAAAGAAGTATCGATAAAATTAAGGCACTGCTGGTTAGCCTTGGTTGCCACGAATGTGTGACATATTCATTTGCTTCTATAACCGACCTTGATAAACTCGGGCTTCCTCAAAACGATATGCTTCGCCGTGCATTGAAAATTATCAATCCGCTCGGTGATGAGCAGGCATATATGAGGACTACGCCTATACCGGAAATGCTCAAGGTGGTGGCCAACAATATCAATAAAAAAGTGCCTGAGATCAGGCTTTTTGAATCAGGCAAAGTATACTGGCCCACTAACAACCATAATGAACTTCCAGAGGAGCATAGTTTTATATGCATCGCTGTTTGCGGTAGTGAGGATTTCTTCTCTCTGAAAGGTATTATTGAGAACATACTTGACGCGTTCGGAATTAGAAAAGCACGTTTTATGCCGGAAGGTGCGGTGTATTATCACCCGGGACGAAAGGCATCTATTTATATTGGTTCGGAAAAGCTCGGAGTAATCGGAGAGATTTACCCAGACGTTGCCGATGCTTTTGGCATCAGCAGACGGGTTTATATCGCGGAAATCAGCCTTGACGTATTATGCCATATGTCGGATGACACCATCCGGTACGAGGCACTGCCGAAATTTCCGGCAGTCGAGAGAGACCTTGCGCTGACCGTCGATGCTAATGTTGCCGCAGGAGATCTTCTTGCCTGTATAGAACAAAACGCGGGGCCTTATTTTGAGAGTGTATCGCTTTTTGATGTATATACGGGCGCACAGGTTGGTGAAGGCAAAAAAAGCCTCGCTTTTACTATTGTATTCCGGGCAAAAGACAGGACTTTGCTAGATGAAGAGGCAAATAAGGCAAGAGACACCGTTGTAGTAGCTGCCGGCAAACAATTTAATGCAAAAATTCGCGAATAATACAACATTTTGTATAATGTATTGTTGAATTATTCTTTATCTTGGTATATAATAGTTTTTGTTAAAT
>JBMNOU010000132.1:0-2754 GCA_050943215.1 Christensenellales bacterium
AGGAAGAGCTTTGCTCTCGATTAATTCAGCAACTCTTTTAAATGCATATTTCCCTATAAACGCTCCGTGTATCATAATATCCTTCCGGGTGATCTGTCCAACTCGTATTTGCGGAGCCGCCAGCTCGTCATGCCCAAATTGCATAACCTTCCCTGTGTTGCGTACGATATCTATCGCAGTCATTAATTTATCTCCCACCGCTTCAATAGCTATATCCACACCATCTCCGTCTGTCTCCTGCATAATCACCTGCAAAAGATCTTCTTCGGTTGGGTTCACGACCCGGGTAGCGCCACATTTTAACGCTTTATCGCGTCTATATCCCCGAGGCTCGGATACGATGATCTTCGTCGCTCCGGACATCTTGCATAGTGCTGCAAATATCAGACCTATTGGTCCACCTCCCAATATACCTACTGTATCACCCGGTTTTATATCCAGATAATCAACAGCACATTTAACGCACATTAAGGGCTCTGCCAAAGCGGCATGTTCTACGGGAACGTCCGGACTGATATGATAGACAGAATGAGCCGGCACTACCGTATAGCTGGTAAAAGCTCCATCCCGAAATATGCCACGCGTATTTGGGTGGTTCCGGTATTCCTCAATTTCATAATCTTTCGGAAAATATAGATCCGTACAACGATCCGGTCTATCTTCACGGCAATACTCACATACGCCACAGGACGGATGTGGATCGACAATAACGGTATCTCCCTTTTTAAACTCTGTAACTCCCGTTCCGATTTCTTCTACAACGGCAGTATATTCGTGTCCTAAAATCGTACCTGGAGGACATGGGTGCTGCGGAGGCGTATTTAGCATATGAATATCCGTACCGCAAATTCCTACGCCGAGAACTTTGAGTAATATCTCATCCGGTTTCTCGATTTTTGGTTTCGGACGATCTTCAAAATTATACTTCCCTACATCTTGAAATACTAATGCTTTCATGTTTTTTCCTCCTGAATTTTTATTTTATTGTTTGAATAAGTACATCAATCTTTTTTACAACAGTTTGCTTGAAATACAACAATGCTCTCAAATAAAGAATAATATTTTTTAATGATTTCTTTTCTTAACTGAATCCAAAAATACAGCGAGTATTATTACAAAACCAATAATTATCTGTTGTATAAATGAAGACACATTAAGCAAGTTCATACCATTACCAATTACACTGATAATAAGAGTACCGATTATTGTTCCCCATACCGAGCCTTCCCCGCCCGACAGACTCGTTCCGCCAATAACTGCAGCAGCAATTGCTTGCAGTTCATACCCTAGTCCAGATATGCCTTGAGCAGAATCAAGCCTGGATGCCATAATAATACCTGCCAGACCAGCTGATAAACCGGAAAAGCAATACAGGATCGTCATATATTTTTTTGTATTAACGCCTGATAATTTGGTCGCTTCAATATTGCCGCCAATCGCGTATGCATATCTTCCAATTCTCGTATATTTAAGTATGAAAAAGCCGATAAAAGCTACTACGAATAAAATAATAACAGGCATAGGAATACCAATAATATATCCTTGTCCTATAAATTGAAAGGCATCGTCAAAACCGTAGATAGACTGTCCATTTGACGCTACCAACGCTAAACCCCTGGTCATACTCATCATCCCTAGCGTAACGATAAATGGGGGCATATGGAATCCAGTAATTATCAGGCCGCTAATAAGCCCAATTATTCCTCCTACTAGAACGCCAATAATAACTGCGGGTATTAAAGAAAATTCAGCTCTAAGGCATATAGCGGTTATTATGCCAGACAACGCTAGTATGGCACCAACTGATAAGTCAATTCCCCCAGAGATAATAACAAACGTTACACCTATCGCAAGCAACCCATTAATACAGGATTGAAGAAATATATTTGAAATATTGCCCCACGTCAAAAATACCGGAGATAGAATGGACAAGATAATACATAAAACGATTAATCCTATAAATGTGTATATATTTTCAAATCTAAGCCTTTTAATTACTGATGATCCCATCATATTTCCCTCCTAAAGAAATCTGCTAAAGGTAATAAGTCTATTTTCCGATTGCATACTTAAGAATAACGTCCTGCGAGGCCTCTTCACGATTAACTTCACCCACAACTCTTCCATCATGCATCACTACGATTCTGTCACTCATACTAAGGACTTCCGGCAATTCGGATGATATCATGATAATGCTCTTCCCTTCTCTTGCAAGCTGTACCATTAATTTGTAAATTTCTACTTTTGCGCCTACATCAATACCCCTGGTGGGTTCGTCAAAAATAAGCACGTTTGAATCAGTAAACAACCATTTTCCAACGACTACCTTTTGCTGGTTGCCGCCACTCAAATCTCTTACTTTTTGATTAAGGCCAGCTGTTTTAATCTGCAAGTTTTTTATTATTTCTGTGGAATATATTTTTTCTTTGCGCAGCCTAAGTATGAACCCCTTTAATATCTTGGCAAGATTGCCAATTGTTAAATTCTTGCTTATATCAAGACGAAGTACAAGACCGTTTGCTTTTCTATCTTCAGGCAAATAGCCTATTTTGTATTTTACGGCTGTTTTTGGTGAATTTATATTAACCGGCTTTCCCTGCAAATATATTTGACCCGTTAATTTTGGATCAGCACCAATAATTGCTCTGGCAAGTTCTGATCTCCCTGCGCCCATTAATCCAGCAACACCAAGAATTTCACCTTTTCTAACAGAAAAAGAACATTCTTTGAGCTTGTCTTGTGTAGAAAAGTTCT
>JBMNOU010000044.1:0-15020 GCA_050943215.1 Christensenellales bacterium
CTCATCCCCAACCTCGACAATGATCCTAATGAGCTTATCGCTGCCCGGGACCGCCTCGGCCTTTTTAATAACGCCAACGCGCAGATCCACTTTCATAAAATCGTCATATGTAATGACTCCTAAAATCTCCTCTTTGGCCGGCTCTTCAGCGGTAGGTACTTTCTTTTGCTTTTTTAATGACCGGTTATCGGATATCTTCTCGAGCGCCTTTAGTTCTTCTTTGATATCGATCCGCGGAAAGATCGGCACCGTCTGGGAAACCGTAAGTCCGCAAACGCTCTTCCCAAACGCGAAAATACTCTCCCATGATACCAGCGCGGCATCGGCAATACCGAGGATGTCCTGTATGCGCTTGGCTGTATCCGGCATGAACGGGGTAAGCAGCACCGAGATGATGCGCAGCCCCTCGGCCAGATGAACCAGCACACCGGCCAGCTCGCTCTTTTTCAATTCGTCCTTTGCAAGAACCCATGGCATTGTCTTATCAATATATTTATTTAGCGCAGAGATAAAACCCCAGATATCGGCAAGCGCGTCAGACAGTTTTAGCGTATCCATATGCTCTTCGACCGCTGTGTGCAATAATGTGCCCTGCTGCTCAAGTTCGCTGTCATATGCGGTATTATCAAACTGATACGGTACGGCCCCATCAAAGTATTTAACAACCATTGCCGCTGTTCGCGAAACGAGGTTGCCAAGATCGTTTGCAAGATCGGCGTTTGTCCGGGTCAGCAGCGCCTCGCTTGAATATAATCCGTCTGACCCGAAAGGCACTTCGCGCAGCAGAAAATAGCGTACAGCATCTACGCCATAACGCTCTATGAGCTTGACCGGGTCGACAACGTTCCCCTTGGACTTGCTCATCTTTCCGCCTTCGAGCATCAGCCAGCCATGTCCGAACACCTGCTTTGGCAGCGGCAGTCCTAGAGCCATAAGCAATATCGGCCAGATTATCGTATGAAAGCGTATTATCTCTTTTCCGACAAGATGCACATCTGCCGGCCAATATCTTTTAAACTTTGCGTCATTGTCCGACAGGTATCCAAGCGCAGACAAATAATTCGACAGCGCATCTACCCATACATAGACAATGTGCCCTTCGTCAAACGTAACCGGTATGCCCCATTTAAACGATGTACGCGATATGCACAGATCCTCAAGGCCGGGTAGAAGAAAGTTGTTCAGCATTTCATTGCGCCTTGAGGGCGGCTGTATAAACTCTTCGTGTTTTTTAATATAGTCAATCAGCTTGTCCGCATATTTTGAAAGCCGGAAAAAATAGCTCTCTTCCTTTGCCATCTCAACATCGCGGCCACAGTCCGGACATTTCCCGTCTATAAGCTGGCGCTCAAGCCAGTATGCCTCACACGGCGTGCAATACCATCCTTCATACTCGCTTTTATAGATATCGCCCTGGTCATACAGCTTTTTAAATATTTTCTGAACCAATTGGGTATGCCGGGGCTCTGTGGTTCGGATGAAATCGTCATTCGATATGTTTAAAAGATCCCAAAGCTTCCTGATTGACGCAACGATCGTATTAACATAATCAATAGGCGTCTGGCCCGCTGCCTTAGCTACGCGTTCGATCTTTTGCCCATGCTCATCCGTTCCGGTCAGAAACATTACGTCATACCCGGTCTGCCGTTTAAACCGGGCAAGCGCGTCCGCCGCGACCGTTGTGTAGGAATGCCCGATATGCAGTTTGCCGCTTGGATAATAAATGGGCGTGGTAATATAATATTTCTTCATTTGTAACTCCTACCGCCCCCAAAAACGTCATTTCTTGGGGACGCCGGATTCATTACTGAAATCTTTGTTAAGAATCCGTTATAAACTTTTAGTACTAGCATAATTTTGCCGCCCTGTTTTGTCAAGCCAAAACCCTGTATGCAAATATTGTTTTCGACGTCAAGCAGGTGCATATATTGTCTTTGTATTCTCTACCTTTGCTGCATGTTGCCAGCCGCAATGCGATATAGCTTTTATTATTAAAATCTTCGCTTAACTTTAGAAGAATATGCGGCAAAACGTCACGCTGGCAATTAGTCCAGAGAGTTCGGAGATAAGTGCGGCAGGTATTGTATACCGAGTTTTTTTGATGCCCACACTGCCGAAATACAGCGCGGTAGTATAAAAGAGCGTTTCGGAAGACCCCATCAGCGTGCTGGCGGTTCGGCCGATAAAGCTGTCCGGACCGTATTTTTGCAGCAGTGACGTAAGCACTCCTATAGACGCGCTTCCTGAGAACGGCCGTATCAGCGCAAGAGGCAGTATCTCGGGCGGTATGCCTATAGGAGCGAGTACGGGAGACAGCGCGGATGCAATATAATCAAAGCAACCCGACGCGGTGAATATGTTGATCGCGAACACAAACCCAACGACATAAGGCAATATGCGAATCACCGTTGTGAGCCCCTGCTTGGCGCCCTTTATGAACGACTCGTATACAGAGACCTTTTTGGCCATGCCGTAAATAACGATGCCTACGATAAACAGGGGTACGAAAACGGCGGATGCATAATTGATTACCTGCATTTTTTTACTCCCTGCAATATCTTCCCCGCGGTGATGCCAACAGCTGTGGTGACAGTCGTGGCAAGAAGCGCCGTTAAAACAATTTCTGCCGGCGCTGCGGACCCAGCCGCGCTGCGTAATGCAATAACGGTCAGCGGTAGAAGCTGTACGGAAGACGCATTGATGATGAGCAGCATACACATCGAATGGGTAGCTTTGTCTTTTTTGGGGTTAAGGTCCTGGAGTTCTTTCATTGCCTTGAGGCCAAACGGAGTTGCTGCGTTTCCCATACCCAGCATATTAGCGACAATGTTCAGCGTGATGTATCCGCTTGCAGCGCTATCGGAGGGTACATCCGTAAAAAGCCGTCTGATAATGCCTCGCATACGTCGCGCGATGGCAGTGACAAGACCTGCATCTTTCGCAATATTCAAAACACCCAACCACAGTGCATATGCTCCAATTAGGCTAACACATAAGAGCGCCGCATCTTTCGCGCCGTTTATTGCTGCGTCCGATACCTCTTGCGCCCGGCCGGTTGCAATGCCGGTCAGCGTACCTACTACAATCAGAAATGCCCATATATAATTGATCATTTCCCCTAAACCTCAGATATGTATCATAGTCTCATATATATTTAAAATATGAATGTTTTATTAATGTTTACTAATTTTAGCATTAAAAGGTTGACAAAATACCGCTATTTTTGTTATATTCTGATATAATGTTACTTACATTTATTACTTTTTTGGGAGATGAAGAAAAATGAAATCAACAGGAATTGTCAGAAAAGTCGATTCGCTGGGACGTATTGTTCTGCCGATCGAACTAAGAAGAATCATGGGTATCGACATTAAAGACCCGATTGAAATTTTTGTGGACGATAGCCACATTGTACTTGGAAAGTATCAACCGGCATGTATCTTCTGTGATAGCGTTGTCGGTGTCTCAGAGTATAAGGGCGCAAAGGTTTGCTCCGAATGCCTTGGCAAACTCAAGGTGCAACCAGTTTAATGGTTAGCTGGTAGGCTCGATTCTTACTAATACCAAGTTCTTCAGATGCCGCTTTGACGGCATCTTTTTTTGTCATTCCTAAAGCGATGTATTCTTTGAGCAGTGCCTCAATCTCGCTGTCCGAAACGGTATGCACTTCTTCATCAGCGCTTAAGATTAGCACATACTCTCCTTTAACGTCTTTTTTACCAATCTCCTTGCATGCTTCACTGACAGTTCCCCTAAACACGCTCTCATGTATTTTAGTCAGCTCTTTCGCAACGATAACGCGTCTGTCCGGCCCGTATGCTGCCGCAAAAGCTTCAAGAGTGTCAAACAGCATATGCGGGGTTTCATAGATCACGACCGGTACTGCACTTTTAGCGAAGTGATCGATCTGTTTTTTTCTCTCCCCCGCTTTTTTGGGCAGAAATCCAGCAAAGTTAAACGGGCCGCAAAGCCCAGACAGCGTCATCGCTACGACTGCCGCACACGCCCCCGGCAGCGACGTAACCTCAATGCCCTGCGCAATGGCCTGTGTCACGAGCACCGCACCCGGATCAGAAATCAGCGGCGTACCCGCATCGGACACGAGAGCAACATTTTTTCCGGCTTTTAGTTCTTCCAATATGAACGCACGCTTGCTCTGATCGCTATGCTCGTGAAAACTCACAAGTTTTGTCTTAATATTGTAATGGTTTAATAGTTTGATCGTCCTTCGAGTGTCTTCCGCCGCGATAAAATCCACCTCTTTAAGCACGCGCAGCGCCCGCAGAGTAATGTCTTCTAAGTTGCCTATCGGTGTTGCAACGATGTACAGCACACGTCATCCTCCTCGATATGATAAATCTTTTTTGTCTGCTTTGTATATGTTCCGTCTGGCTCATAAACGATAAGTGTAGGCAAAAACTTAACGCCCGTCCTCGCGCCTTTTCTACCCTCAACAAGCATAAAATTAGGCGCCTTATCCTGCTGCTGTGCAACCATCATGATACGCTTGGGCTCAACAGCGTGGGCACGCATACACTCCATCAGTTCAGCAAACCGGTCGGTTGTGTAAATAAGATAAAACCGGCCGCCCGTACGCAATATCCTTGATGCTGATTTAACAATCTCATTTAGCGTACATTTCACCTCGCGTTTTGCGATATCCACTTGAGGACTGCCGCTAATTTTTCCGGCGTTTATTTTTCCATAAGGCGGGTTGGCCACAACCACATCGACGCCATATGAAACGATATTGCATATGTCTTTGATATCGCCAAAGACAATGCGAATGCTATCCTCTAGTGCGTTAAGAGCAACACTTCTTTGCGCCATGCGTACAAGACCATGCTGTATCTCGATGCCTGTCACATGAATCCCTTTTGTTTTTGCGCACAGCAGAATCGGCAGAATGCCGCATCCGGTGCCAAAGTCTACTACTCGCTCGCCCATACGGACAGCTGCAAAAGAGCCGAGCAAAACTGCATCAGTGCCAAACGAAAAATACGCCGGATTCTGTATGATATGATAACCGTTTTGCAGATCTTCAATTCTGTCGCCCGTATCAAGCTCAACTTTTCCTCTTATCATTCGGTACGCCTTTCTTTAAATGACCAGCCGTCATTTATTATATAATAAATTCTCCCCATGTGGAATAGACAAGGCAAAATCCTAACAATTTATTGCATTACTCAATAAACACTTTACTATTTTAATATACTAAATTATAATATGCATATAAATTTATTTATGGAGGAGTCATATGAAAAAGATTTTGGTAGCGGTGTTGGCGTTACTGCTTGTACTCTCTTTTGCAGCATGCAGTTCAAACATAGCTTCACCGGTAACTTCTGTAATTACAGAACCAGACGTATCGGATGATACTCAAAACACAGAACCAGAAGAAACCGATGCAATTGAAGAGTCTGACCTATCCTGGCAGGCTGTCGAAGATAAAGGGTCTTTTGTACTCGGATTTGACGAAACGTTCGCACCTATGGGCTTTAAAGATGAAAACGGCGTACACGTCGGCTTTGATATCGAGCTTGCCAAAGAAGTTGCTGCCCGTCTAAACATTGAGGTTGTGCTTCAGCCGGTTGATTGGGATGCCAAAGTAATGGAGCTTAATAACGGAAACATCGATATGATCTGGAACGGTCTTACAATTACCGAGGAACGCAAACAAGAGATGCTTTTCTCAGACCCGTATATGAACAACCGTCAGATGATCGTCGTCCTCGCAGATTCTGGAATAGCAACAAAAGCGGATCTTGAGGGCAAGACAGTTGCCGCACAGATCGATTCTAGTGCAATGGCCGCCATCGAGGCTGAGCCAGACGTTATGGATACATTCGGCGAGCTTATCCAAAGCCCGGACTATGTAGAAGCGCTGATGGAACTCAAACAGGGCAGCGTAGACGCAGTTGTCATTGACGAAACAATGGGCCGGTATTATATCGGCGCGGATGACAATCCGGATATCTTTGCCATACTTAAGGATAGCTTCGGCGAAGAGCAATACGGCATAGGTTTCAGAAAGGGCGATACAGCTCTTAGGAATAAGATACAGGAAGCACTCGATTCCATCATCGCAGATGGAACAGCCGCCGAAATTTCGGCCAAGTGGTTTGCGGATAACGTGCTTATCAGCGACTAAGTAGTTTTTTAGGCAGGCTCTTTAAAGAGCCTGCCAGATATTAAAAGCTAAAGTCAGGGGTTGTGTTAACGATATTCGAATGCCTTTTTTAAGAGACATTTTAATCGTTTATGGGAGAACATTATGAAATACTTTCAGGATATTGGCAAGCTGGGAAGCCTGCTGCAACAGATGCTTCAAGGCACGCTGGTCACGGTTGAAATTTGGGTGTTTACATTGGTTTTTGCGCTGCCTTTAGGTCTGCTGATCTGCCAGATGCGCCTTTCAAAAAACCCTGTTTTTAAGGGTCTTTCAAACGCGTATATCTTTTTTTTCCGGGGCACGCCGCTGCTGCTTCAGGTCACATTCGTTTTTTTCGGGGTGCCTATTATATTCGGGTTTACATTTGATAGAGTTATGGCAGCCATCGTAGCGTTTATTCTGAATTATGCGGCATATTTTGCTGAAATCTACCGCGGCGGCATACAGTCCATTCCCAAAGGACAGTACGAGGCGGCCCATGTACTCGGGCTTTCTAATAAGGTCACTTTCTTAAAGGTGATATTACCCCAGGTTGCCAAGCGTATCGTTCCCCCGATGGGCAATGAATTGATTACGCTCGTTAAAGACACTGCGCTCGTATATGCAATCGGCATCAACGAGCTGCTTCGGGAAGCGAAAATCGCAATGCTCCGTGACATAACGATCATGCCTTTTGTGATTGCGGCCGTTTTTTACCTTATTATGACAGGCGGCTTAACAAAATTGTTAGGATATGTCGAGCGGAAATTCGCTTATTATAGATAGGAGACCACTAATGCTCAAAGCAACGGATATCAAAAAAAACTTCGGCAAACTTGAAGTGCTTAAAGGAGTAGACCTCTTTGTGAACAAAGGGGATGTCATCGCCATTATCGGACCCTCCGGTTCGGGAAAAAGCACGCTACTGCGGTGCATCAACCTTTTGGAAGAGGTGAACGGCGGCAGCCTTGAGATCGACGGGGAGTATATTTTTCGGGCCGGCGGCGGAAAAGTTGTATATGCCGATTCCACTAAAAAAAGGGCTCTTCGGAAAAAGTTGGGCATGGTGTTCCAGGATTTCAACCTCTTTCCGCATCTATCCGTCATGCAAAACCTAATGCTGGCGCCAATGCAGGAAGAGAACGCCTCAAAGCAAGCGATCGAAGATACCTGCCGGTCTTTGCTGAATAAAGTCGGCCTGTCGGACAAGGAAAAAAGCTATCCCTGCGAGCTGTCAGGCGGACAGCAGCAGCGTGTTGCAATCGCGCGTGCACTGGCCTTAAAACCGGAAGTGCTGTGCTTTGATGAGCCTACGTCCGCGCTCGATCCCGAACTGACCGGTGAGGTGCTCTCTTGCATCAAACAGCTCGCGAATGAACACATGACCATGGTAGTCGTGACGCATGAAATGGGGTTCGCCGGCGAAGTCGCAAACGAAGTGCTGTTTATGGACAACGGCATCGTTGTCGAAATGGGCACGCCAGACGAGGTGCTCCGCAACCCAAAACAGCAGCGCACAAAAGATTTCATGAGCAAACTTTTAACGATATAATGATCGCCGGGGTGTTTTATATGCGGGCAACCCTTTAATACCCATTAATAGCTTAACATTTCTTCATGTATAAGTTTTCTATTCGTATCTTAGAGCGTCAATCGGGTTGAGCTTGGCCGCCTTGTTAGCCGGATAAATACCAAACACTACGCCGACAAAAGCGGAGAATCCAAGCGCCAGAGCAACCGTTCCAATCGCCATCGACATCGCTATATCCATTGCGGTGCCAATCACCTGCAGGCCGATAAAACTCACGCCAATGCCCACAATACCGCCCGCCATAGATAGCACGACGGCCTCGATCAAAAATTGCGATAAAATATCACTCTTCTGCGCGCCAACCGCTTTCCTAATACCAATCTCTTTTGTTCTCTCGGTAACGGAGACGAGCATAATGTTCATGATGCCTATTCCGCCAACCAGCAGCGATATAGCGGCTATGCCCGATAGCATGATCGTCATAATACCCATCACGTCGTTCATCACATTAAGGATCGCGTTCTGGTTGATGATCCGGTAATCATCGCTGCTGCCGAGTTCTCTTATTAAAAAGTCGTCCGTTGCGTCCTCAGCGGCATCCACCGTATCCGGAGACGTTGCTGAGATATACAATGTTCTAAGCTCTTTGTCTCTAAACAGGCGCTGCGCGCTCGTCAGAGGAATAATCACGGTATCATCTTTATTAGCCAACATCGTATCCGATTCTTCCAGCAGCCCGACGATCGTGTAATCATACCCTTTGATGTCAATCGTGTTGCCTAGGCAATCCTGCGTTCCAAAAAGATCATCCGCAACGTTTATACCCACAACAGCGTTATATGTATGCGCCTCCACGTCTATATCACAGATAAAACGCCCTGCCTTAATGTCCTGTCTGGTAATCTGCTGATAGCTGCTTGTGACGCCTTCCACACTGTACGCGCCGTTTTCAAGACCGGCCTTGATATTCGCCGTCCTAGAAACAACGCCCGTTACACCCGAAATAAACTCGTTGTGTCCAAGTTCGCCCAGATCGCTAAGAGTTATGTAGGTCGGCTGAGTGCCTGTAATCCTCACCTGAAGCAGATTCGACCCAAGGCTTTCGATTTGTCCGGTGATCTCGTTTGTCGCGCCCTGCACAACGGATATCAGCAACGTCACTGCAACCACACCGATGATGATGCCGAGCATTGTCAAGAACGAGCGCATCTTGTTGCCTTTCAGCGCAACAAATGCCATTTTAAGAGCCTGCGTAAACTTCATACAGAAGCACCCCCAGCGCTGTCAGATTCAATTTTTCCGTCGCACATATGTACTCTTCTTTTTGCCATTCCCGCAATATTGGCATCGTGGGTGATTAGCAGTATGCCCTTGCCTTCCCTGTGAAGATTAAGGAGTATGCTCATTATCTCTTTACCCGATTTTGAATCGAGATTGCCCGTTGGCTCGTCAGCAAGGATCAGAGTCGGATGTGTTGAAAGCGCACGGGCGATCGCAACGCGCTGCTGCTGTCCGCCCGAAAGCTCTGCCGGTTTATGCGCCATTCGGTCAGCAAGCCCCACCTTTTTTAGTGCGTCAATCACGCGCATTTTTCTCTCCATCATCGGCAACCCCTGATAAATCAGCGGAAGCTCAACGTTCTCGTAAGCGGTCAGCTTGGCCAGCAGATTAAACTGCTGGAATATAAACCCGATCTCCTTGTTGCGTATCTCGCCCAGCTGCCTTTCAGTATAATCGCCGATCAATTGTCCGTTAAGTCTATACTCCCCATCGTCTGCAAGGTCAAGACACCCAATAATGTTCATCAGCGTTGATTTACCGCTTCCGGAGGGCCCGATCACGGCAACGAATTCGCCGTCATGCAGATCAAGCGAAACGCCGTCCAGTGCGCGCACCTCGGTCTCGCCCATCTGATATGTTTTTCTGATATTACGCAGCTCTATCATGTTTGCACCTTTATTCTAAATTTCCATGCATGACATTGTTGTTTCTATATTTCCACATCTGTTCCTGCAGACTCGGCCGCTTAACCTTTGGAATAGCTACCCTATCGCCTTCGCTGAGCCCTTGAAGCACCTCGATATTAACGCCGTCCGTAATACCCGTTACGATTTGATGTGTTGCAGGCGTATAAGCAAGAGCCTTATCGATATCCTGTTCAAACACAACGAATTTCTCTAATCCAATTACCTGTATTGCCTCGATGGGGATCATCAGCACGTTTTGGGCAACCTCGGATACGATCTCGACATCCGCACTCATGCCCAGCATAACATCCTTTGCGCCGATAAGCTCAAGCGTTACCGTATAGTGTGTAACATTGTTTTCGGAAACACCTACAGGATTGATCCTAGCTACTTTTGCAGTAAACTCTTTGTCAGGTATCGCATCAAACATAACAGCGGCGTTCTGGCCTATCTCAATATCCGCGATATCGAGCTCATCAATATCGACATCGATCTTAACCTGCTCACTGCTCTCAATCGAAAACAGCTTGGCTCCCGATTGAACAGCCTGACCCTGGCCTAGCGCCAGCTCTGAAACAATGCCGTCCCTGCCGGCTCTCACGGCGAGAGCATCAAGCTTTTCGATAACATCCCCAAGGTCTTTTTCAAGCCGGCTGCGCTGCGTAATTTGCGCATACAGCTCTGGGGACAGTCTTTGACCGGTCAGGCGGAAAAGTTTGCCGTCTCGTGATATGCTGCTGCCCGCATCTTTATACACCTTGCTGACAATACCGCCCCGGCCAGTGACATATATCGGGTTTGCGATACCGATGAAACCGCTGCCCAGCTCGTCCCCGTCAGCGTTAAATACCATCGCCGTTTCGCCTGGGGCAACTTCAGTATCCGAAAAACGCACAGTGGCCTCATTTACAAGCGCATCAATGCTGTATATCACACCATCAACACTGTCCGTTCCAGCCTTAACCGTCACATGCTGTCCCAGTGCAATATCTCCGGCATATGAAAAAGCCGCTTGCATGACGTTGTCCGGGCATATCACTGCCAGCGCGCCATACGCGTTCATAACGGCATCAACGCTGTCGCCGTACTGTGCATACAGCATCTTAACGGTACCTTCAACGGGGGATTTGATATATTCGCTTCCTTCCGTTTTCCTCAGCGCAGCGATTACCGTATCAATGTCGTCGATCTGCTGCCCAAGCATATCCATCTCTTTCTCAAGCTCAACGCTATCTAGCATTACGATAATATCACCTGCAGCAACGTTGTCGCCATTTTCGGCCAACACCGCTTCTACCGTGCACGCTGACGGGGCATATTCCGTATCGTCATACAGGGGCTCAACGCTGCCCGCGCCTTTTACCTTAACTTCGATTGTTCCTCTCTCGACTCCGATAATTTCATACGTCGTCTTTTGTGCCTCGGCGGCATTATTGCGCATCCGTATGTATCCGAACACCGCCACCACTACAACAACCAAAACGATGCTCAGTATAATAATCCTCTTCTTATTTTTTTTCTTGACCATATCCGCGCCCATCGCCTCCAATGATAATTATAAATTAATTATTTACATGCCACCGTTTGCTATTCTATCAAATTGATAACCTATTGTTAACAGCGATTTGGGGATGCTTTACAGAATATTTACATAGATGTAAGTTTTCTTCAAGTTATTTACCAGCTCACGGAAATTATCCTGTTTGTTGGTTGGAAGTTTTTTGATCAGACAGAACATCCGTTCTTGCTCGATTTGTTTCTTTTGTGTTCATACATTAATAAATCAATATACTTAAAAAAATCGTCAAACTTCATTTTCGATTGAATGTCATAGACGCCAAACCCTACGGAAAAGCTTATTTTATAGGGCTTGCAGCTGGTTTATTGAACCGACAAATGTCTTGTTCTATTCTATTTACTGCTTCCTTAAGCATTTTTTCATTATGTACATCCAAAATCGCAATAAATTCGTCACCGCCAACCCTCGCGACAAAATCGTTTTGGCCCAAACTATTTCTGATCACACTCACAGCAATCTTTTAATGCTTCATCACCAATGTCGTGACCAAAATGGTCATTGATCTGCTTTAATCCATCAAGATCAAACATTATCGCCGAAAATGGGTTTCCGTCTGTTATGTTTCGAACCCTCGCTTTAGCATATTGATCAAGTTGTCTGCGGCTATACGCTCCCGTCAGATAATCTGTATTGAGCCCGCGGTTTTGAATATTAAAGTATATAATCAGCAATGAAAGCATCATCCCCGTCCAATTGTATGAAACGCCGTATGAGAACGTCTGTATCAATATACCGATAATCTGAGGCGGATAATAAAGCAGCAGCGAGAAAAATAACTTCTTTTCAATCAAGCGCCTATTTATCAGTATAAAAATAAAAGTATAAACGATTAAAGATAAGTTATAAACTGGGTATACCCAAAAATAGTCCCCTCTATGGTAGATATTTTGGGCATCAACCCTAAAGTACCAACCGAAAAAAATATTCGCAATCGATATTAATGCATTCAATACAAAAAATGTTATCAATATCCGTTTTGGAGTTTTCATTCTGTTGTTATCCTGGTAGATTTGATAATTCGTATAAAGAACCCATAGTGACGGTGCTGCGGGAACCACAATATACAGAAGAAGATTAAAACCTGTATTGCAAACACGATTTAGTGTGCCCGGCAAGCCGTTAAAAACCCAGCCTAAAATATCGACGACAATCAGTGCTATATTCATTTGCACCAAAGCAATAAATAGTTTATACGAAACAGAGGTTTTTTCTAAACGGTTGTATGCATTAATATATATGAAAAACAATATGATTAATGATACTATACTCAGATCCATTGATTCTAACATTATGAGTTTTTTCTTCTGTTAGCCATCCCAAAAAGCGAAGGTTTAGGCGGCATGGTTTTTTGCATACGCTTCATCGCTTGCTATTAACTGGCATTCTCTGTCATCAGCCGTTTTTCCATCTAAAATCGCTTGCCGCTCTTCACTTGTAAATGCAACATCTGTCCATTTCGCGCCAAGTTTTTTAAACCCTTCGTTATTAAGCTTGGCAAGTTCGCATTCCATAGCCAGTAGATGAATTGACGGAGAAGATTTATATAGTATCTGGTTGGCTTGAACCCCTCGCCCCAAAGAATTATTAGCTTCGTACCATGCGACTGTAAGTTCTTCCTGTTCTTTGGTATCACCGTTTCTTGTGGCTTGTTCCATCAACAGGCTATATCAAAAGCTCAAGCGCATCAAAAACCGTTTGAACACCGCTGACTTTAATGCCGACCGGCACCTTTAAGCCCTTTAAGTTTGATTTGGGGATCACCGCGTTTTTAAACCCCATTTTGCAGCTCTCAGTCAGACGTTTTTCCACTTGGCCGATCGCCCTGACCTCGCCGGTAAGCCCAACCTCTCCCATCAGAGCGGTATCGGAAAGAGCGGCGTCTCTAAAACTCGAAACAATACTGGCCGCTATCGCAAGATCGGCAGCAGGCTCGTTCACCTTAATGCCACCCGCTACATTGAGATAAACGTCCTGGTTATAAAGCTTTAAACCCATGCGTTTTTCGAGTACCGCAATAATCAGCGCGAGGCGGTTATAGTCTACACCAGCAGCCATCCGCCTTGGCATCTGAAAAGAAGTGGGACTAACAAGCGCCTGTATCTCAACCAAAACAGGGCGTGTGCCTTCCATCGCCGGATAGACGCACGAACCGGATGCCTCTCTGGTACGTTCGCTTAGCAGCAGCTCAGATAGGCTCTCCACTTCTTTCATACCGTCTTCCCGCATATCGAATACACCGATCTCATTCGTCGAGCCAAACCTATTTTTTACAGCACGTAATATGCGAAACGTACCCTGCCGTTCTCCCTCAAAATATAGTACGGTGTCCACCATGTGCTCAAGCACCCTTGGTCCCGCAATCGCTCCCTCTTTTGTTACATGCCCTATGATAAACACGGCAGCGCCTCTCGTCTTTGCTTCTCTCGTGAGTAGCGACGCACATTCCTTGATCTGGCTAACGCTGCCCGCCGCCGTGGAAAGCCGCGAAGAATACATAGACTGAATCGAATCGACCACAACAAAATCCGGAGAGGTTTCGCGCATTCTCATAATACCGCTTAACATTTCCGTTTCAGACAGCAGCAATATATCTCCGCTTGCACCCAGCCTGCCTGCGCGTATACGAATCTGGCGTAGTGATTCTTCTCCAGATATATAAAGCACCTTTTTGCCCTGCAAAGCCAGAGCGTTGGCGACCTGCAGAAACAACGTCGATTTGCCGATACCCGGCTCTCCGCCTGCAAGCACAACGGATCCTTCTACAATTCCCGACCCGAGCACTCGATCCAGCTCGGCAAACCCGCTTTTCCATCTAGAATCGCTCTCTAAAGACACGTCTTTTAAAAGAACCGCTGGGTCTGTGGCAACAATTTCTTTGCCGCTTTTTTTAGGCATTGTCATCTCCTCAAGAGTGTTCCATTGTCTGCAGGCCGGGCACTGCCCCTGCCATTTGATACATTGATACCCGCAATCCCGACATACAAACGCTGTCTTTTCCTTTGCCATTACTGATCCCCTTTTCTTTTGTACTTAAATGAAATATCAATAAATGCATTTTCAATGTTATATGAATTGGCGTGTTTAAGCAATACCCGCAAATAAACCAAACAAAAAAAAGAGCCACCAGACGGCAGCCCTTTGTAGATATTATTCAATCTCGATCCGTTTTTGCTCGTGCTGTTTTTCTTTCTTTGGCAACGTAACATATAGCATGCCATCCTCAAGCTTGGCAGATATTTTTTCTTCTTCAATATCCTTTAAAACAAAACGTCTCATAAATTCTCCGGTGATTCTCTCTTTCCTAATATATCTGCCGTCTTCTTTATTTTTTTCTTCGCTCGTTTTGGCGCTTATCGTTAACACACCTTTCTCGTATATCATCTCGATGTCTTCTTTTCTGACACCCGGAATCTCTGCCTCCACAACGAATGCTTCTTCCTTTTCTTTTATGTTCGCCTTCATCGCAGGCATAATCAGTCCGTTGTCCATAAAATCTCTGAATAATTCGATACCAAATGGTCTTAGATGTCTTTCAAATGGAATCAATGTCATAGCTTTATCCCTCCCCAAAAATTCTCTTGGTTATATCATAACATATTGGTCAAAGTAAGTCAAAGTCTATTTTACATGAAATTTTATTATATTTCATCGAAATTTGCCTATCGTCTGAATTAAATGATATTATGTCGTTAAAATGACTTAAAAGCATGTGTACATGCGTAAATTGAGATTATTTAAATATTTTCGTCGCGGCTTTCAGCACCAAAGGCCGGTAGATATCCACAGCCTTCT
>JBMNOU010000133.1:0-2708 GCA_050943215.1 Christensenellales bacterium
ATTCTGTTTCTTCCGAACGTATGCCATAGTAACCCCTTAAATATAAAAATGATAATATTATTATAATAATGTTATAACATTAAACTATTTGTAAGTATTCGACTTTTTTTTATAATCTCCTGCCTTAAATTGTTTTTTTATATTAGGAAATAGTGGGTTGTCCTAATTATTGTTATTTCAAATTATTAATCTTAAGTTTATTAGTTATATACGTAATCTCTTAAATTTAATTAATTGAATACATTATTTAAATAAAACTCATTATAATGTGAACACTTGTGTCCAGTAGTGATATGGATATTTATGTGGCGAACCCCTGTGGACGGACAGTGTTTTTGCACCTTGTCGCATTATTGCGATCTATTTCAAAGAGTTACGCGGTGCCGGCGGGCATTATCCGCCACTCATATGGCGTGCAGCCGCATTTTACCTGCAGGCGCTCGTAGTTGTAGTATTCAATATATTCCTCAATAAGCCTTTCAGCATCACTGTGGAGGATAACACTACCAATGTCTTCAGCGGCCAGCTTCACGCCTTGAACGCTGTCAACCAGATCGTAATCCTATATCTTAGATATTTCATAGCTAGCTGACAATCAAATTGTCATACAGATCCCTTAAAGAAATAATACGCATTCCTTTGTCTTGATATAGCTTGATATCTGACCTGCACCCCAAACTTTTGTTATTCTAACATGCGAGGGGTGCAGCATCATTGTCCGTTTTTCGGGGTTTTGTGCACAGCAGTTGAGGTTTAAAAATACTAAAACAATTTGTCTTTCAGGCTAAAAATGAGCCCAAAATGCGAAAAAGCCCACTATGTGTTGGGCTTTTTTACGTTCAAATATGGTACCTCCTAGGGGACTCGAACCCCTGATACTGCCGTGAGAGGGCAGCGTCCTAACCGCTAGACTAAGGAGGCGCATCGCGAAATATATTTTAACAGATAAGATCCAATAGATCAACCCCCTTTTTAACGTGATAAATCAAGCTTTAAGAAATATTAAGTTCCACACTCCCATTTATTCTAGACGAACCTCACCAACGAGATGGGGCAAATTTATATCAAATAAGTGCTGAAGTTTTGAATATGCCTTTTTATCTGCAATATTCAGGGACTGCCAGCCTACATAATGCATGTTCTGATACCATAATAGTTTCGCTTGTGCTGCATCACGTGCAGCATCGTCGAACATCTCTGGATGCCCCTGCGCAAAATCGCATGCTTCACACAACGCGTCTCCCGACAACATGAACAGATAGGCTGTATCAATCTTGCCTGTCTTCTCGTACCTCTCGATATTTTGACGGGCTACGAATAGTTCCGGATTGAGGGCGACAATAATACAGAAAAATAGCAATGCAGAAAGTATAACCAGTTTTAATATTTTTATTTTTCTAATGTAGACACTGAGAAGCATAATGACATTAAGAATCACTAAAAACACCATAAACGAATGTGATAAAAACCTGGCTATCGTATATCCATAAGCGGACTCATAATATTGCATACGTAGTTGCGCTGATGCCATAATAATAAAGTTGAAAGCAATAAGTACAGTATACAAAACTTTCAAATAGGCTGGAGTGCGTCCATCCTTTAGCTTGGTGAACCGCATAGCTACCGCGATGATGATAAAATTAATACACGTAATGAATAAAAGTTCACCAAACCCCCTTACCGCGTAGGCTGAACTGGTAAGTCCAAAAACAGAGACAATTGTCTGTTGCGTTTCAAAAAAATATGTAAACTGTACGATAGCAAACAATATATACACTACGCTGATCATTGAGAGCGCAACTAGCATTGTCACACACTGTATAGGCCGTTTATTCAGGCTTTTTTTCGCTTTTCTAATGCCGGTAAACTCATCTCTGCCGGCCGTTGCTACTAGTGCGGTCGCAGTAGATGCGCCTATAAAAAACAATAGAATATATAAGAACACATCATCCAAACAAATATTTTTAAAGAATTGGCTCACCATCATAGACACTTTGGCGTCGGCCGCGATAAGTATAGGTATGATAAGTATCAGCATGATAATTCCGATTAGAACACCGATTATGGCACCTATCTTTTTTTCCGATCGGCAATTAAAAAGACTGTTGACCGAGCCTGCAATAAAATAGCCCATACCTAACAATATTCGATTAATCACGCCATAAAATATATCTAGAAAAAAAGCCGGCTGATACCACAAATACATCGCATTATCCGATAAAACCAGAAATTGCAAAAACAATAAAAATAAAATAACCAGTATGCTCAATATATTGAGTACTGTGCTGCCAATAAAAACATAAACGCTTAAAAAAATAACCGGCATAAAAAAGAGTGTGACTATTTTTTCTTGTCTGAAGGTTTTTTTGATAAATAAAGTTCTGTTTATCAGCGCAAATCCATAAACCAGCAGAACAAAAACCAAAATATTCAATCCGAAGTTTTGATTTTTAAACAAATAAGCAAATATTATTCCGAATACGGCAGCACTGAGCAGTAGCCTTTTTGGCGCAGCAGCAATTTTTTTTAAATCGGTATCTTCGGGCTTAAAAGTAGCAGATGCGTTTTTTCCCGGATGATCTTTTAAACTATTCATACTGTTCACCATTAATCCTGTACTCTTTATTTTTAAAATATGAAAAATAATTTATATCTGTCAATCGTCCATATACTTCCATATAGTATTAAAAATAATAATAGTTAATTAT
>JBMNOU010000134.1:0-2659 GCA_050943215.1 Christensenellales bacterium
TGGCTTTTTCTACCGCCAATGGCAGACCTACATAACCCAAACCAATAACCCCAACGGTGATTTGTTTGTTTTTGATTTTGTGTAACAATTTGTTTTTCACAATCCATTTTCTCCTTTTCAATCAGAGTTAGCTTGATATATCGGATAATTCTTCGTAAAGGAGAATTAGTTTTTTCTCCTCTACTTCCCAATTAAATTTTTCTAATACCGCCCTTCGCCCCTCTCTACCCATCTTTTTTATAATCTCAGTGTTTTCCAGCAAATAATTTATAGCATTCGCTATGGCTCTAATATCGTCCGGTTCAACACATATGCCAAATTCATATTCTTTTAAAGCTTTTTCGGCATATGCTGATTTTGAAATAATGACCGGCAAACCCATTGACATATATTCGTATACTTTTGTTGCAAAATTATCTCCCGTATTGTATTGACCAATATTAAGAATGGTGCACATACCAATTGCTGCTTCTTTATAAACAGCACGAATGCCATCTCTGTCCAGATATCCTTTGTAATCTACATTTTTAAACTCTGTCGTCTTTTGGATTTCATCGCCATATTCTGGCGGGCTAAAATTCCCTGCCAGTATTAATCTAACATCTGCTTCATGGGCAGCCTTAATGAGATGAGTAATTCCTCGAGCATATGTTAACCCTCCTGCATAACAAATTGTTCGGATCAATTCCTTTTCTTGGTTGTTATAGTCCAAATCAGTTGTGATAGGCAAATTATCTATATAAACTGTCTTCTTAGCAATGTTTTCGAAAATATTCTTGCCGTTAAAGGTACAAGGTATTATTACCGCATCCAACCTTTTGACAACATATGATTCATATGTTTTATACAACGCTGCAATGATTCTTCTAAATAGTTTTGGAATGTATTTCTTTTCAAGTATCTGCGCAGAATAATCCTCGTGACTATCAAAAATAACTTTTTTGCCTAACTTCTTCAACTTCAAGCCATATGGAAGAAGCTCCGGATCATGAAAATGATAAATATCTGCATTGATTTCCAGGGCTTTGTTGTAGACACTTTTACTATTTAAAATCATCCGTTTTAAACGTGATTCTGGCATTTCGCCAATTCCAACAATATTAACGCCTTTTTTAGTTGAATCATCTCCGGATGCAACCAAATAAACCTCATATCCTGCTTCGGCAAGTGAAACACATTCTTTGTGGAAGATTCTTACATCATTGTTGTTATGTGCACTTGTCATATGACAGACTTTCATTGTAGCTAACCACACCTTTTGTCAATTAGTAAACTTGTATCTCAAATCCTTATATCAATTATCTCAATCAGTCGTTCCGTCAGTCTAGCAAAATCATAATCCCTAGCTGCTTTCCTGGAATTCACACAATATTTATTGTAATCATCTGCTGGTAGATTTTTAAAATACAATATATTGTCTGCGATGTTTAGCGGCGAACTATCAGAAAGTTCTTGCCCAGCACCGTATTTATCAATTATTGAATAACCAAGTTTGAAGGTAAACAGAACTGGCTTTGCTGCTGCAAAATAATCAAACATTTTATTCATGGAACCACCAAAACTATATAAAGGCAGAGTTTCCCCCAAAGCTATATTCAACTGACTCCGGGAAGCAATATAAGGTATATATTTTTTCTCCACCCTCCCTTTAAAACATACATTTGTAAGCCCTTCTTCTTTAGCTCTGCTTTCCAATGCATTCTTTTCATCCCCGTCTCCCCAAATCAAAAATTTAATACTGTCTTCCTCTTTTTCTTTTAATATCTTAGCAGCATCAAGGAGTAAGCCCACTTTGTTGACCATTCGTATTGACCCGGCATATACAACTTTAAAAACATTATCCTCGTTTAAATCCTCATCTTCTATTTGATAATGCTCACGATTATACTCAAATGCTTCCAGGTCAACCCCGTTATTAATATGAAATACTTTCTTCAGATCAACGGTGCCACCTGAACCTGTGTCCCATCCTTTCTTAATTATGTAATCCCTGCCGCCTTCCATGGTAAAAATAAGCTTGTCCGCTTTTTTATAGATCCACTTTTCACCTGCATATAGAAATTTCATAATTATGTTGTTTCTGCTTATTAGCCCGTAAGCAACAAAACTTTCGGGCCATAAATCACGAATTTCGCAAACACAGTGCACTTTAAATCTCTTTGCAATCTTTATCCCTGCAACCAGAGTAAGCGGGTGCACACTGGAAGCTAGAATGACATCCGGCTTACCATTTGATTTTGCATATTCCCTGGATACAGGGAAAAGACTTTTATAAAAAGATAACATGTTGAAAATACGTTTTATACTGTTTCCATTATATGCAGGAGCTTTAATAAAAACATATGGTATATTGTCTGCAATATTTGTAATATGCTTTTTTTGCTGCGTATCTATAGACTCATCAGAATTATGTATAGTTGATGCGCAAAATATCGTCGGTTTATAATTCTTTTCCAAAAGATATTTTGCGAACCAGTAATGCCTTCCACCTTTTTCGATATATGTATTAGTTGCATAATGGTTCCATATCCACATGTTCTGTTTCATTAATTTAAACTCCAGAAGATAATTTATTAATCATTAAGACTTTTAATCACCTTTGCAGGAACACCGACAGCAAGGGAGAGTGGTGGGATATCCTTGACTACAGCAGCACCGG
>JBMNOU010000135.1:0-2570 GCA_050943215.1 Christensenellales bacterium
GTATAACAGCCTTTATTTTGACAACAAAAATAAGAACGATTAATGCTGTAAAAATAAGCAATAGGATAATAATAACAACGCCCCTTTAGAATTTATTCATCGTTGTTATTATCATCTAATTTATGAAATAAATTCATGCCTCAGAATGATTTAAAGGCGGGAGCTCTTCTAGCGAAGATAGTCCGAAATGACGGAGAAATTCATCGCTCGTTATATACATGATGGGATTACCCAGAGTTTTTTTTCGTCCGGCCCTTTGTATCAGGCCTTTTTCAATTAACGTGGCCACAGAGTAGTTACATTTTACGCCGCGTATCTGCTCAATCTCAAAGCGTGTAACAGGCTGTTTATAGGCTATTATTGACAGTGTTTCAAGCAACGATTGTGATAACCTCGATTTTTTTACGGGTTGAAGCGACTTGTCAATAAAAGGCATATACTTTGCATTTGAACATAGCTGTATCTTATCGTCAACTCTGATAAGAAGAATACCCGAGCTGGCATTTTCCTTTTGTTGTATCATTTGATCGATTAAAGGATAAAGCTTTTCCTTTTCCACATCAATAGCGTTTGCAATAACTGGTATTTCGACGGCATCACCGGCAACGAACAATATGCTCTCTATTGCATTTATTAAAAACTGATCATTCAAGCTTTAACTCCCTCGCTTACCTTTGTAATGAAAATATCTCCATAATAATCAATTTGTTTTATACTGACGATACTCTTATTTATTAGTTCCAATAGCGCGATAAATGTGACCGTAACCTCCATACGTGATCGTACATTTGAAAACAGCGAAAAGAACGTTGCTCCGTTAAGCTTGTTTAGTTTTTGCATAATATATTTTGTGCGTTCTTTAACTGTAAAAATATCGCTGCGGATCTCGACCTCTTCAATGCGCTCAGATTGTGCATCCGGTTTTCTGCCCAGCATCTCCAAATAGGATTCATAAAGATTATCAAGAGACATTTCTTCAAAAATTATTTTTTCATTTGTAAAGGCAATTTCTTCGGGCAGCTTATAATAAACGCAAAGGGCGTTTTGTTCACACTCTTTTAGTTTCTCTGATACATCCTTGAATAGTTTATAAGTTTTTAGGCGCACAATCAGTTCTTGTTCAGGATCTTCCTCTTCTTCGTCTTCATTGCCGCTTATTGGCAAAACCATCCTTGATTTAATATAAACAAGTAATGCCGCCATCTCGATAAATTCACTGGCTGTATCCATAGACAGGTTCGGAATGTTTGATACATACTCAAGATACTGTCCGGTTACTTTGGACACGAAGATTTCCTCGATATTAATACAAGCTCTACCTATTAGGTGAAGCAGCAGATCGAGAGGCCCTTCAAATTGTTCAATTTGTACTTTGTATCCTAAATCGTTCATACTATACAAATAACCCAAAAAACAGAGAATACAAATTTGTAACCAAGATAACAAGATAATTCAAAGCGATGACAACATAGTCTGTTGCAAGCAACAGTATCATCAGTACAAGAAACCCATACCTTTGATACATAAAATAGAACCGCTGGCTTCTTCGGGCAATAAAACCTTTAACCAAATGATGCCCGTCGAGAGGAGGAATGGGAATCAGGTTAAAGAAGCATAATACAATATTTACAACTATAATATTAATAATTATTTGATAGATAATATTATTGTTTAATCTGAAAACAAACAGCAACAGATAGAACAATCCGAAAAACAAAAATGATAATATCAGATTCGTGATGACGCCGGCAAGTGCTACCAATACATTGCCTTTTTTATAGTTATAATAATTCCTCGGATTTGTCGGCACCGGTTTACCCCAACCAAAACCAATGAATATCATCATTGCAAACCCCCAAATATCGAAATGCTTTGTGGGATCTAGAGTCAGTCGCCCAAGGTTGCGTGCTGTTGGATCTCCCATCTTATTTGCCATCCATGCATGTGCTGCCTCATGAAACGAAACAGCAATCACAAGCGCTGGCAGCAGATATAATATGCTAAGTATAAATCCTTGAAAATTCCCTGATATCAAGGAATATAATGGACTGTTAATAAAAAAATTCATTTTCATTCTCCCAGATCGGTGCTGTAACCAGTATATAACACGTGTCCCGCTTTTTCAACGCCGCATATTGTCGAATATAAAATAAGCGCACCAAATAGGCACGCTTATATCTGACGGTATTATTTGTAACCGTTAAAAAGCTGGTTCTTACCAGGTTTTTTTATGGAAGATACATTTGAACGACGTCCTTCTTTTTCCAAAGACATTTCAATCTTAAGTTTTTCCAACTCCTCGCTTAATTCCTGATAGTTATTATTCAGGTCATCAAACTTTTCCCGTAGCTTTAGCAAGTCGTCTGCAATATTGATGGCTGTTAATACGGAAAGCATATGGGCATTAAGGTTTACATATTGTCCTTTTAGTTCGGCCATTTTTCTGTCTACATATATAGCGACCCTGTGAATATACTCTTCACTTTCGTAACCGGCCATAATATAATCTTTACCGCAGATTTTGACCATCGTTCGTGTTTTTTCCATATGTTAACACTCCACACAATACA
>JBMNOU010000136.1:0-2511 GCA_050943215.1 Christensenellales bacterium
ATTTACATTCTATCACATATGTTCATCTGTATGTGCCATTACCGTAAAAGTTTCCGTCACTCCATCGTGCGTAAGAGCAGAGGTTAGACAATGCGCAGCAATATATATTTTTTTTCTGCTAAAAAGGACTCCATGCGCAAAAAACAGCACAAGTTACGTTATAAAGAACGTCCGCCTCTTAGCTTGGAATCACTGAGCGGCGTGCTTTATCAGGTGTTACCCCCAGAAAAAAGAAACTTATCATCTGATTACAGGAAGGGCAAACGGCATTATTTTAACTAGATTCGCATTTGATGTGATAAAGCACGCGTATTTTGATCGATACCCGACACACAAATAAACCAAAGCCGGGTCTGTAACTTTAATAAAAAAAAGGGATAAACTTATGGCCGGCGACATCATTTTTAGCCTGTATTAAGAAAATATCTAACCTGCCCACCGTCATGCAGCCAATTCTAATCGAACACTTTTACGCCCCTATCGTTCAGGCAGCGCAGCGCAATCTCAGAAAAGAACAGAGATATCATATAAACAACGTAAATGATTGTATTTATATCTCATCAATTATATAATGGCCTCATAACGATAGTTGCTGCGATTTGGCAATAACGAACAGGTCAGGCGCAGGTACGTTCGAAACGGAGGTGATGCGGTGAATAAGCTTAAGGCGTCGGTAAACAGACGCGTTCTTTCCGTCATTGCTTTCGGTTTTCTTTTTTCCTACCTGATGGCCTTCCTGTTTGAAGGGCAGGTGCTTTACAGCTTGCTGGATAGTCGGCAGCTTGAAGCGCCCGGCTATATTGCCGGTGCAATCGCCGCGCATTTTGCGGGGTTGTTTGGCTGCGGTTTTATTGTCAAAACGCCGCAGGCCGCCAAGCATACGATGCTCATGGGCATGGGCGTCTGCCTGCCCGCGACGGTTCCGTTCTTTTTCCCGCCCTGTGCGCTGTGGTTAATCGGCCTGATCGTCGCCGGCTTTGCGAGCGGCTGCTCGGTGGCGTCCTGGGGATATTACCTTAAGGCTTTCACACCGAAAAACGAACGCATCAAGTCCTGCGCGGACGCACTGATCTATTCGAACCTCCTGATGATCGCCATCAACGTGGTCGTCGTCAAAACCGCTCCGCAAATCGGCCTCATCTGCGCCATGGCCAGCGTATTGATCGGCATGGCGTTTATTTGGCTGCTGCCTGTTCCCACTAGCCACGAACAAACCGATAAGCCCGTCGCCCGGCTACCCGGCAGTATCGGAAAGCCTCTCGGGATACTCTTTTTGTTCGCCGCCATTATCACGGTCAATTCCGGCCTGATGTATCAAGTCATAAACCCCGCTTTCGAGCATCTTGCGGAGCTGACGAGCTGGTACTGGGCCGTTCCGTATATCGCCGCGCTTGTAGTGATGCGCAGCCTTCCCCGCAGTATCAGCCGCTCCGTTTTCCTGTACATCGGCATGGCGATGATCATGGCCGCCTTTATCGGCTTTATGCTGCTTTCCAGGGGCGTGGCCGACTATCTCATTGTCGATACACTGATGCTGGGTGCGTGCGGCATCTTCGATCTGTTCTGGTGGAGCATCCTCGGCGAAATGCTCGATTATACCAAAAACACGGCAAAAGTATTCGGTATCGGGCTTTCTGCGAACGTGCTCGGCGTGCTTGGCGACGGCCTCGTTGGCTTTAGCGTCGCTTCCATACGCCCTTCCGGCGCGGAGGTGGCGGTCATCGCATTGGTGATTGTCTGCGTCACGCTGACGCTGCTGCCGCCGCTCAACCGTCACCTCATCCTGTTGCTCAAAAGCCATGCCTACCTTGCCGTGTATGACCGTATAAGCGAAAAACAGCGCGCGGCCATTATCCGCCAAACAAAGACCATTGATCCGCTGACCGGACGCGAAAACGAAGTGCTTGCGCTGCTCCTTGGCGGCAAATCCAACCGCGCTATTTCCCAGACGCTGTTTATCAGCGAGAGCACCGTCAAGACCCATGTTCGCAGCATATTTTCCAAATACGACGTTTCCAGCCGCGCGGAGCTGATCAGCACGCTGCTCAAAAACCAGGACAACTCGTAAATGCCTATCAGTCATCGTACTTAGGCCCTCCATATCAAACATTGGAGGTCTTTTTTATGTAAAATCATACTTTCGGTCGATGCGATTTTCTCTGTCGTTTTATATGCTGAAGCCAAAAGGGTGTGTGAACGCCACAAAAAAGATGAATGGGAGATGTGAACAATGAAAAGATATATATTTGTGCTCTGCACATTCCTTCTGATGATTGCAGTCATCGGATGTTCGTCATCCAATAAAACGAATCCCGCGGTCCTTGAGACCCCCGCAGCTACACAAACGCCTCGTCCGGCACAATCTTTCGACGCCACTGCGGCGCCTTCTCCTGCCGAAACGGTGCAAACGGTTGTGGATACCACGCTGACTTTGAATTTTGCATTTGGGCAGAAAACGGGCACATATTCCGGGCCGATCGTTAACGGCGTTCCGGAAGGGACGGGTAGCTT
>JBMNOU010000005.1:0-60435 GCA_050943215.1 Christensenellales bacterium
GAAACTTCGCGCTCGAGAACTTTGGCTGCAATCTGGATCGCCATATCAGCTATTTCCAGCTTCATATCCCTACGCGTCTGCACTTTCTCAGCTTCAATTTCCTTTTTCGCCCTCAAAACAAGATCTCAGGCATTTTCTTTTGCTTTGTCGAGTATTTCTTTTGCATGGTCTCTTGCCATCTCATTGCTTTTCTTAATAATGGCTGCAGCTTCATTATCCGCCTCAGCCATCATCTGCGCATATTGTTCTTTTTGCCGGATCAGCTCTTTATCTTTTGCATCAAGCTCATCCACTTTATCTGCGAACGTATTTTCACGCTTCTTCATAAATTTCAAAATCGGTTTGTATACTAAAAGCTTGAGCACAATAAACAGTATAATGACGTTTAGAACGTGCACGCCTATTTCTAAAACAGATAATTCCAGCATATTAGCACCTCACTCACAATATTGCCATTATTCATATGATATTATATTTTACCCATCATCAGAATGGCGATAACAAACCCGTAAATCGCTGTTGTTTCGGCAAAAGCCAGGCCGATCAGCAGCATCTGGTTGATTTTACCACTGGCTTCCGGCTGTCTTGCAACAGCTTCTGTAGCGCGGCTTGTCGCGATACCCATGCCAATTCCCGCACCGAGTCCGGTAAACACCGCGATACCAACACCAATTGCAATAAGAGCTGTCATTTTTTAATACCTCCATAAAATTTTATCTTTATCTTTTTGTCCCATAAACAACCGTTTCCTCCATGAACGAAAGCGTCAATACGAGGAAAATATAAGTCTGTATTCCGACATGGAACAGGTTGAAATAGATCGATAACAATGCCGGTATACCTATCGATAGGTAGGTAACGCTATACATCAGATTCATAACGACCATGCCTGCAAACATGTTTCCGAAAAGTCGGAAGGATAATGATACAGGAATGACCGCGTGTGTGACAATGTTAATCGGCAACATAAAGCTCTTCGGCTTTAGAAACCAGCGAATTCTGCCAAAAAAACCCGTATAATAAACACCGAAAGCGTTGATCAGCACAAATGACATTAGCGCCAGCGCGATTGTAAAATTGATATCGGTTCCCGGCGGCCTCAGTCCAAACAACTCAACGAGACTGGTACCAAAAATCATAATTGCTACAGTAAAAATATATGCGGCAAAAGAAGGCCCGCGTTTTCCAAGCGTCGTTTTGGTAAACTTCTCGGAAAACTCCACAAACATCTCCAAAACATTTTGAATTCCTTTTGGGACTGTTTTAAAGTTTCTCAGTATGAATATGCGTACAATGAGGGCAAAAAAAATGATGATCAGCATGACGGCCCATGTAATTATCATCGTCTCGCTTATCTGAATTCCAAATATAGTTATCTTTTCCGGAGTAACAGTAAACGCAACACCTTCAATTCCATTAGGATGTCCAACCATGTTCATCATTGTATTATTTACCATTATTATAATCCTCTCCGTCCGTTTTTACGTCGTCCCAGTATAAATACGGAGGCTGAAACGAGACCTAACAACATCCCGGCTGCCGTCCATATCAAATGCGCGAATGAAACGGTAGATATTAGATATAATATCAAAACAATGACAGCCATCTTCAGAAGGAACAATAAGCCCCCGATTAGCTTCAACGATATGTTATCTCCAAGAATCATCCGCCCAAGTTTACTTACAGCCAACACCTGCAGTACGCTTATGGCTATCCCAACAAATATTCCCCACATGACAACTCATTGTACTCAAAAAGCTTCAAAAATGCAAGTATTTTGGTTTGAGAAGATATCCTTTGTCTTGCAGCATAATTTAGAATATAAGCGATTATCAGCATAAATATCCAGATCGTGTAGGTATAATCCACGGTGTACAATTTCTGTAAGTTTGTTTATTGACAACGCCTCTCTATGGGTTTTTTGTGTGTTGTTCCATTGAGCAAAATCATCTGTGATATCAATCTCTTCCATCAAATCTTCTGCTCCAAAAGCCGCCAGCAGACCCCTGGCGTCAACGATTCGGGCCATTGCGTGCTTTTCGGCATGCTCGCCGCTTAGCGCTGGAATAAAATAATCGGCTCTTTTGGCCCCCCCGCCCAGAACGTATGCCAGCAGAGAATGAATATCCTTTTCATCCATGTATACCATTTCAATGATCTCCGCCGTTTTTCCTCCATAGTAAAGCATGTATGCCGTTGCTTCGTTATTTTTGACAAGAACTGCCGTTTTTCCTCCATCGGCAGCAAGTTCGCTGAGTCTCCACTGCCATTCTCGCTGACCGCGAATGACATAGCCGTCAAAAAAGCTCATCATTTTTCGGTAAATAGGGTTCAAAATGCGATAGTCATCCGTCTCTATAACAATAGATTTGGCCGATCTCTTTGCCGCAGCGGTGCTTTTTTTATATACATATGAATAAGCCGTCCAACCAAATTTTTCATAAAAACTATGTTTGAAGGGGTAAAGGTACGTGATTAGAATTCGACGTTCTTTCATCAGCCAAAGCGCTTTTAATAGCAGCGTACGCATCAGCCCCTCGCCCTGTCTATGCTTTGCCGTGGCCGCTCCCGCAATAAACATGGATTCAAACGGCCTGCCTTGAACGCTCACTCTATACGGTATTAAATGGACAACGGATATAAGGCCGCCGTCAAACATGCCAAGCGAATGGCCGGGCAGAACCTTATTTTTAAAATACCAATCGATAAACGCGTCAGAGTCGTTAAACGCTTCTTTCCAAAGTACCTTCGCGTCATGAATATCGCTTTTTTCAAGCAGCCGGATAACCAAGTTAATCAGCCTTTCACACAGTCATATTTTTTGATTAAAAAAACGGGGTAATAAGAAAGCTTGGCCTTCCTTAAACCCTCTAAGCCCATGTCTTCCTCCCGGTTGATATATTTGACATCTCTCCACTCATTTATCGCAAATTCCCTGTTTATAAGCGCATAAGCCCCCGACATATCCGGATTTGCCTTTTCAATATGAATGATCGCCATATCATCACCGAACTTTTCTCCGATCGAAAAGGCCTGCAGCATATTGTCAACAAACAGCAGTCCGCAAACCAGATTCAGCGCATCCAGGTTTAAAAGCGCGTTTTGTATTACAATCAATTCTTGGTTTAACCCTTCAGATATATTGCTTTTGTTTTGCATCCAGCTACGTTCAAGCGCGATACACGATTCATAATCATCATTGGTATAACGGCGGTATGTAAAGCTGTGATTTTTTATAAGCTTATTGATATGATTCCTTTTAGCATGATATTTTTTACCCTCTAGCTTACATAAATCACTCGATAGATAAACGTATTCAAAGTTTGCCCGGTCGGCCGTAAACACATATTCGCCTGGGCAATCATTTTGTGTTTTATTCTTTATTTCCTCGGTAAAACCTTTCATAATAAATGTTCCATAGCGGCCGAGCATGTATTCTTCACACTTTTTTAATGGCTTTCCGATATTTATGTCGCAGTCCTGCAAATAAGGAGGCAGCATAAAGAAACGCTTACCGTTATCTAAAAGAAGATACATCGCATATTCATCAACCGCCATTTTAATGTTCCATAACTTTCCCCACAGAAATATATTTGCAAAAGAGGCTTCAACGTTATGATACCCGTGACACAGCGTATATTCTTCGAAAAAAGGTTTGTCTTCTAACTTAAGTGCATTAAAATGTAGCATTTAAACTCCTTGAATCTTATCCATTTTCAACAATTATATATCAAAGGCCCAAAATCCTCAAAATATAATATTTCTAATTGATAAGTTTTTTTATTTCAATGGATGCCATTCTTGTATTTTGGGCGTTTAACAAAAGACTATAAAAGCATCCCGCTTGAATTTATTTTAGGATGCTTTAAACAAATTTTATCCGCTTTATCAGAATCATTATTATTCAAGTATACCACCGTCCGGGGAAATAACAGTAACGCTCCAAGGAATCATCTTGCCGCTGTTTATAAGAGCCTGCCTGACTGCATTTTCTATACCCCCGCAGCAGGGTACGCTCATCCTTAAAACGTCTACACTTTTTATATCATTGTTTTTAATGATCTCAGTCAGTTTTTCTGTGTAGTCAACCATATCCAGCCTCGGACACCCAATCAGCGTGATTTTCCCTTTCATAAACCTGCTATGGATATTTGCAAAGGCAAACGCGGTACAATCTGCCGCAACCAGCAGCCGGGCGCCGCTAAAGTATGGCGCGCTAGCCGGTACCAGCTTGATCTGACACGGCCATTGCCCAAGCTCGGATACCTCGTCTTTTTCATACGAAGCCTGCTTTGATGGCTTTCTATCCAATCTTTGCGCATGAGCCGAAGGACATCCGCATGCCAGCGGTGCCTCTTTCTGCATCCGACGTTCAACAGCTTCCTTATCAAACGGCAGCGCTTCGCGTTCCTCAATTTTAATTGCACCCGTTGGGCATTCGGGCAGGCAGTCCCCGAGTCCGTCGCAGTACGATTCGGACACCAGCTTTGCTTTTCCGTCAACCAATTGCAGCGCGCCTTCATGGCATGCATTCACGCACAAACCGCATCCGTTGCATTTATCTTCATCAATGGTAATAATATTTCTTTTCATTTTTTACCCCCTTGATTTATTGGTTTGATTATACTACACTGACAATAACAAATCTGTTGCATTTGCAACATCAGCTGTCTTTGGTCGGGTAAGATCTTAAGGTTTTTTTACTGAACAATCCCGTAACCATTGTACAATAATTTTGTTGCTGTAACATAATGTGGAGATAAACGAATGAGAAATCTGATAACGAATATTAAAAATATCGCTTTATTTGCAGGGATACAAGAAAACGACCTTACAAATATGCTAAGCTGTCTTAACGCGACCGCAGCCCATTACCGTAAAGGCGATTATATTTTAATGGCGGGTGAGGAAACAAACGATGTGGGTATCGTTATCTTTGGAGAGGCAACCGAATATAAAGACGATATTCTCGGGAACAGGTCCGTGATTTCCCTTATCCATCCCGCAAATCTATTCGCAGAAATATTTATATGCGCCGGGATGACAGTTAGCCCTGTCACAGTGGAGGCATCCGCTGAAACGGACATATTATGGTTATCGTTCAATAAAATTATGACGACCTGCTCAACGTGCTGCGTTTTCCACAACACGCTCATTAAAAATATGCTTGGCATTATAGCCAAAAAAAATCTAGCTCTCAACGAGAAAATCGATCACATTGCCAAGAAAACAACAAGGCAAAAGCTGGCCTCATACCTAATCGGACAGGCAACACTAAAAAACAGTAACCGTTTTACGATCAGCCTTGATAGACAAAAACTTGCCGATTATCTTTGTGTCAACAGAAGTGCACTATCACGGGAGCTGTCAAAAATCAGCAGCGAAGGCATACTCAGTTATAATAAAAACCGTTTTATCATTCATCATGTTGACCAACTCGAAGAAATTTTGCTGACAGAATAAACAGCTTATTGCTTTTTCTCAGCCGTTTTATGTTATAATGAACATTAATTTGCCTAAAGAAAGGTGCTCTGCCATGGAGAATTCGAGCGGTGTTACATATGCTAAAGGGTTTACCGCCGCAGGTGTTGCGTCCGGTATCAAGAAAAATGGCGGCAAAGATCTGGCGATCATCAAATGCGAATGCGTTTCTACAGCAGCCGGCATTTTCACAAAAAATATCGTAAAGGGCCACTCGCTTCAGCTTGGGCAAAAAAACCTCGCTAATAGCCGGGCACAAGTGGTCATCATCAATTCGGGAAACGCCAACGCGTGTCTCGCGCAGCGCGGTGAGCAGGATGCGCTGATAATGGCCAGGCTCGCAGCCGACAAATTTGGATGTCTTCCCGAGGATGTATTAACAGCATCAACCGGCGTGATCGGCGTGCCTTTGCCGATAGACTGTATTAAAGCAGGCATACAAAAAGCGGTTCTTTCCCGAAGCGGCGGGCTGGATGCGGCGCATGCGATCATGACGACCGATACTATGCCCAAACAAGCGGAAGAAAGTATTATCATCGGCGGCCGGGAAGTACGTATTGGCGGCATGGCCAAAGGCTCCGGTATGATTCATCCTAATATGGCGACAATGATATCTGTCATAACAACTGACGCCTCCGTATCAGCAACAGCGCTCAAAGCGGCGCTAAAGGCAGCCGCCGACCGATCATTCAATAGGATATCGATCGACGGAGATACCAGCGTTTGTGATGAAGTATTGCTGCTTGCGTCGGGCCTTGCGCAAGATGACGAGATCCTCGAAGGCACAGCCGAATTCACGGCGTTTCTTGAAACTCTGACAGCTGTCTGCATACGCTTGGCAAAAATGCTGGCGGCTGATGGCGAGGGTGCTACAAAGCTTTTAACGGTTTGCGTGTGTCATGCAAGAACAAAAAAAGATGCATATACGATCGCAAGTGCGATTACCCGGTCACCGCTGTGTAAAACGGCCGCTTTCGGGAATGACGCTAACTGGGGTAGGCTGCTGACAGCTGCCGGGTATTCAGGCGCGGTGTTTGATCCCGAAAAGGTTAATATATATATCGGCGATGTGCAGGTATGCAAAAACGGAGGTGCGCTGGCATTCGATGAAAGCCTCGCATTGCAAGAACTGAAAAAGAGCAAGGTAACCTACACGCTGGATTTTAGAGACGGTGACGCTTTTGAAACCATGTGGACATGCGATTTTTCTACCGACTACGTAAAGATCAATGCCAATTACCGGACATGACAGATAAGATAGGAGCACTATTTAAAGCGCTCTTTTTTATTCTATAGGATGATCTAAATATGCGTTATCTGACGCAGCTGTATCGCCATTATCCCCGTTATCCAGCCAGGAATACGTACGGTCGGAGGAGTTATCGTGTTTTGTTACCCGCAGCTTGAATCCGCGGTCATCTGGTTTTCCCGACAATACCTGCGTATGGGAAGTTGCATAAACCTGAATGAAAATGGACACAATCGTAAGGCCAAGCGATACTCCGGCGACGATATATGCGTTGGCCGAAAGGTATTGTTCAATTGGCACAAGCACATTGCGATATGCGATGAAATCGGCCACATTAATCCCCTCAAAATAAATATATAACCCGAGAAATGCTGCGGTGCACGCACCGAACAAAGAAGTGAATATTATAACAGCAACCTTTTTATAAACTACGGTCAGCAGGCCAGCCACCGTACATATTGTCAGGCAAATCGGATATAGATATGCAAGATCATGAAGATTTAGCGCATATACCACGTATAGAAGCATCAGTGCGCTTCCCAGCAGTCCGTTAAAAAAACCGGCTATCCGCTTTAAAAAGAAGAGCACAATATAGATTGCGGCAATGCTCCCGCCAAAAAAGAGCCAGGTCATAAGCGTGTCCATTTCAAACAGGTCATAAATAAAAAGATATATGGCTGCTTCAAAGACCGCCAATCCGCATATGGGCAAAAGAATTCTCGCAAGTTTATACCCAAAGAAACAAAAAATTAGCGCCAATGCAATGGCAACACTGCCCCCGATCATTATTATCAAAGATAGATCCATAATTTATACCTTTCCGTTAATGCGCGCTGGTTTGTTTGCTTGTGATGGCAAGCTGCACCACAAGGCCGATAAAAAACAATGCCGCAAGAGAAACCAGATATACTGTTGAAGTATACGCCCCATACATCACCTGTTGATCTGAGTATAACACAAGGGCTTGCGGCTGTATGTCGCCCCATAATTGATAAATGACTTGCGCAAGCGCAAACGCGCCGATAAACGACGTAAATATCGATACAAATATACGTCTTAAATTAAGCGTCAAAGCCCCGAAAACCGAGCTTATAATCAAGACAGGGATGTAAACATACCAATCGAGTACGTTCAGGTTAAATGCATCTGCAAACAATATACTTAAAAGGACACCACCGCCAAACCCGATAAAGAATATACCAAGATAGACAAAGAACACAAACAAAGCCGCGCCCACTATGCCTGCGCCGATGCAGATCAGCAATGACGGAATGCCGCTTAGCGTCGTCAGCATATGGATCAGCGTGTTGGCTATTAAAAACCCTACGGCAAAACCGTATATCGCAACGATTATTTTCAGCCACCTGTTTCCAAAAAAGCAGAATATGACGCCGATTATAAAATAAACAACCAGCAACAGAACCGCTGTTGTTTGAGTATCCATATACACCCCTCCCCCTCATATATTGTACCACAGTGTTAAAAAAAAGCATATGTTTTTATAGGCAACACCTAAAATATACCCGGAGATGGCAACCGGTTTAGTTGAGCATCAGCTGCATACCGGGGAGAACTTCATCATTTGGCCCCAGGCAGTTTTTTTCCCTTATACTGTTAACTGATATGTTGTGTTTCAGGGCAATGTCTTCGATGCTTTCCCCGGTGCGTACGCAATACAGCTCACCCGATATTACGGGTATGCTCAGCTTGTCACCCGTACGGATCTTTCCAGCGTCTTCAATGTTATTTGTCCTTAGTATAATCTGCATAGTTACTCCATACTTTTTTGCGATGCCATAAAGCGTATCCGTCGGCAATACTGTATAAATCTCGTACTGCATGGCCGGCCGGTGCGCATCTGCACACCGGTTGCAATAGCACTTTTTAGGTATCTTAATCTCTTTGCATGAAAATATATCCTGTACGTCGGTAAAAGCATTCGCCCTGATGATCATGCAAATAGGTACGCGGTAGTATACACTCAGCATCTCGAGCCTGTCTGTACGCCTCATTTTATGGATAGTCAACATTTCCATCTCATGCCTCCTGATAAAAGAATATGCAGCCTAGACTCTGTGATATACGTATCTTTTAATGAACCCTTTGCTCAAAATCGCATACGTTCTAAATCAAATGACCTTATGTATTTGGTCTGTTGATACCGCAACTATTTTTTACCGCGTTGCCATGCCACCAGCTCAGATGCCTTTATACACAGTCCCGTATCATGGCAATGTTGTTCGGTAAACCTGCCTTGCGCGTTGCCCGCACCATGCCCGATCAGCATAAACGGAGCAGGCTGGGCGCCATGACCGCCGCTGTCCGAAAACGTATAATGGTCGGACACAATAACCGCGCTATAAGGGGGCTTAACATTATCAAAAAAAGGCCGGATAAAATACTCATCGATACACTCGATCGCCCGCGTCTTTTCAAGCGCAAGCCGCTCATGCGATAAGTCATCAAGCTCTTGTATGTGAATATATGCGTAATCGTATTCTTTTAAAGCCTCAATGGCATTCTTCCTTTTTACATTAAGAAACCCGGCAAAATCACTGTCCTTTTCTGTCGTTATGCAATCCGTTCCGGACAGCGCAGCAATACCGCGCATCAGCGTGGTTTCGGCAAGCACAACGCGTCTTCCTTCCGGCTGCTGGTCGAAGCTAGGTGCGTATGAAGCACCCCAGAACCAGATACCATTTGCAGCCGTTTCGTTGTTGCGCGACAAAACCGCGTAGGCTTTCCTCATCAGATCGTAAAAATCTTGGATTATGCCTTCGCCTTTTATAAAATCCGAAACAGCGCCGCCTATCATATCGTGAGCTGGCATAAAATTCAGCTGCTGTGCCATTTGGGCGGCGCCTTCCATAACGAGTATGTTGCGGAACGTATCCGTATTAATCAGTTTAAACGGCGGGCGGAAAACTTCATTGTTCAGCCTATCTACAAGCAGCCTTGCCTTCTCTGTTTCGATATCATGCGCACTATAACTTTGCATGATGCTATTATCAAAGCTGCTTCCTTCCAATGTAACTAGATTACATCTAATATAAAGATTATCGGGATGGACGGTAATATCTGCACCGGCCGCTTCAATAACCGCCCGTCCCCTATACACCTCGGCCGGGTTGTAGCCCATTAAACTCATGTTTGCCACCGCGCTGCCTACCTCAAGACCGGATGGTATCGTCATGACTACTCCAGGTTTTGACTGTTTATAAAGTCCATCGAGACAAGGCGTAACCGCTGCCTCCATCGGAGTTTTGCCATTAAGTTTTATCTGCGGCCTATCCGCGATCCCGTCAAGTACGATTGTAAATTGTTTCATATCTTTCCCCTTATTTTTTTTAGTTCTTTCTCTATCTTATCAATATCCGGGGGGCATCCTTTAATGCTGTAGTCAAAACTATCCGTACAGTTACCGCATCCGATATCGCCTTTCTTTCCCCTAAAATCCTGTCCAACACATATTTTGATGTCTCCTAAACCCTGCGTCGTATCTAGCCTAAGAAGCGCGCTTATCAAATTCCCGTAGCACGCGCTGCAAGCCGATTGCTGAATGATATGCGATTTGGCCGATTCTAGCGCCTTTATACGGGTGTGCAATACTGTCCGATTGGCACCGTTTAAATATACGATATCCGCATCTCTCACATTAGGGCTGCCCACACCAATCTCCGCCGCCATTTTGAGATACCCAACATCATGGATATCGTAACCGAGAAGACCTGAGGCATATACATCAATCAGCACGCTGTCCATACCGGCAATCATCGTATTCATACGCACCGGATTGCCGCCTTCCTCAAAGTGCGGATCGGTATAAATGCCATCCGCAATGGTCAAGGCGGGGCTTATCATTTTATTAAGATATGCGATTGGTTTATGCAGCCCCATCGCATGGAACCGCCTTTTTTCCCTATCCGGTATCAGTCCTTTCATGTTCTTTAGCGCACATGTAAAATTTGTTTGGCAGTGTCCTTTTACAAGCGGAAGGTTTATCAGATAGTCCGTTTCAAGCGCGTGCTTTGATATATCGATATTCATGCCGCCGTATTCGCATGTAACATGCTGATCCTTTTTAGCATCAACAAGCCGGATGCCATATTTTTTAGCCAATAAATCGTAACCGCAAGCTTTAAAAGCATTTCGCGTATCAACCGCAAGCCAGGAGCTTTCTATAATACAGATATCGCTATAATGCCTGTCTAAAAAATATTCGATAATGGCCTCGCAGGTTTTAGGATTCGTCGTCGCACCACTCTTCCAGCCTTTTGCCACGACCAGGTTGGGTTTAAGACCAATACGTGCGCCTTTATCGAGACCTTTCTCTGGTCCTATTGCCTCAAGCAGCAGCCGCGTCATCATTTTTGCGTCGTCGCCGTTCACAACATACAACCTGCCCACTCTACCACCCCTTTCTTTATAACGCATTATAACATGGGTCAAATCCATCTGAAAGTCTCAATATGAAAAAACGCCAGAGTGCTCCGGCGTTTTATATCTTCCAATAACTGTTTGTAAGACACATTCTTTTATTGCTATAGACCTCAACCGTGTTTATATCAACGTAGGTAAAACGGAATTTCTCTTTGCTCTAACCATAGCCGTCTTTAAGATGTATATTGCACTTGGAAATACTATAATACTCAAAATCTAAATTACCATATCCGGGTATATCACAATAGTTCCAAAGCTTGATGGTGTATCGACTCATTTACTTGCTACAGCATCTGCATCGAATCTTTGTAGTCTACTAAAATTCTTTCAATATCTTTTTGGCCAAATATGTTCGTTGTTTTGAAACATGATTTTCGCATGCCTGTAATCTGCTCCCAATATCATATAGGGAGCGTCCCTGTAATCACCTAAATTTAAAAAAACTGCTGCGGCTTCATCAAACCAGCCGGCCCATATGTATTTTCTCAATTCCTGATAATCCTTATAAAAAGTCAGAATACCCAAAAGGCAATCCCTCAGTATTCTCTTTCACAATATAATAATTCGCTACAATATATTCTGCCGGCGATTGTTTCACGACGGCAAATCAAATTCCGCAATATATTCTCTCACCATAATAGCAAAAAACATGCACAATACTTTCGCAAATATCAAATACCTATTGAGTGACAGCTAAGATTAGCACAGCTGATAATGAACTTCTTCTCATAACCTGCCGCTCTATCCATTTATTCCCCTTATTGATAGTATAAAGGATATTACCAATGACGAACATCAAATTCAGCCAATCAAAGAGGTAAAACTTATGTTCTTTTTTTTCTTGGCTTTACCGTTAGCTCACGCATCGTAACTCCATTGACATAGACTTTAACTAAATAGTTTTTATCCGCAAGCAGCGGACCGAAAATAAACTCGCCATCATCATCGGTAAACGTATGCGCAATGGGCTCACAATTTTGCTCTTCACGCAAAAACAGACGGATAACGGCATCCTTTATTCTTTTTCCATCTGCATCGTATACAGTTCCATGAACAATGCTTCTTACTTCCTCCGGTATTGTAATGACGGCTTCAATCCTTTCATTTTTTCCGGGCGTAAAAGCGAATTTCATCGGATATAGCGGCATGATTTATCCTCCCTATTTATCACAATATATTCAGGGTTTTTACAAAAATGTGCTGTCTTAATAATATTCTTAATATGCCAAATATGTCTGTTCCCAGATAAAACAGGTTTAGGCAAAGCCTAACCCCAAAGCTGATATAACTTAAAAAAACAGATTTTTTTAGAAAGCCCAATAGCCAAATTGGCTAGCTTTTAGGACGATTAAAAAGCGCCTTTTATTTGTTCATATCATAGACCAGCGGATTCGTAGACGTTAACATTTGAAATAAGGTAATAATTTCCTGAGTTGCCTTCATATAGCATCACTTGCTCGATCAAATACCCGTTGTAATCGATATAGTAGTATAAATTCACTTCATAAGTGTTATCATTATATTTATATGGTTCAATGTAAATATAAGCGTGATTATTGCCAAAAATATAATTAAATATATAATTTTCTATTATCTCCATCGTATTATAATCCGAACAAATGCATTCGACCGTGCCATCAGGGCTCAAAATCAGCTTATAGAAATAATTCGGCGTGATATCGCTGTATTCGTCAACTATGATCTCACGTTTGGCCTCATCGGTACGAACATATACCCACATGCAGCTTGTCAACGTTGTCTCAAACTCTTTCTGAGATTTCCACTCCATTGGGTCATGGTCACTTGTTTCAAACACAGACGCACTCTGTGGCACATATACGTTGTAACTAGAAATTTGGACAATGTCATCCGTATAAGGATCAAACAAGGCCAGGCCTTCAACAAGGTTGCCGTCAACGTCAATAATCAGCATAATGACAGCATCATATATCGCACCGTTATATGCCGTCTGTATCCCCGTGTCCCAGCAAGCGGCATAAGTACCTCCAATATCCTGTGTCCAATAAGTATGGCTCATTTCATTCAGCACGCAATAATCAATCGCACTCAACTCGGAATATACCAGAGAATAATCCAGACTAAAGCTATATTTAGAAATAACGGACGGATCTTTATTTCCGATATCGACATAACCGCCGTTAAAGGACGTTGCATTAGGGTTGCCTTGCGGTTCTAGATATGTCCAAACCGTTGATATCAAAGCCAATTCAAACTCTTCAATATTATTGAATGTCTGGATGGTATGGCTGACATCGTAATAGCTTAGCTGTACAAAATCAAACGGTAAATCGAGTATCGCCTCTGTCGGCGCCGGTGTTGGCGAGGGTACCGGGGGTTGTGTCGGTTCAAGCTGGTCTGTACCGCTTACAACAGAAGATTGTAAAAGCGACTCATAAACGTCAGCAAAATTCTCAGGTTCAGCTTTTGAAGGAGAAAAAACTTTTAGGTAGACGAATACGATAGCCGCTATGGCAATAACGGATAAGGCGCATACTAGTACAATAAGCCCGATTTTTTGGGGTTTATTCGGGGCAGATACTATTGGGGCAGTCCCGCCGTAGGTCGGGAAATACCCCGGTTGAGGGGGATGCTGCCGGACACTCTCTGCTTGGCGATTGTCTTTAGGACCTTGCTGATATTGTATCTGTTGGGTGCAATCTTCAGTTACCCGGTGCCCACACGCTGTGCAAAATGCGGAGCCCTTAAGTATGCTTGCTCCACAGTTTTTACATAACATATTAGTCCTCCTAATGTTAATTCTAAAGTCTCAATAATCGGCTCTCTTCGAACCCCAAATGAGTTTAACTTAATATTTTCTGCCACATATTATGAATGCTTTAATTGCCGGTTATTCCTTAAATGAAATTATGTCTGAAATTTTATCGATAAATTGTTGCCTTTCAGAGTTTGTGTATAAAAGTACTTTTGGTTCTTCATCAAGACCATAGAACGTAATGACCACAAAATCACCGTATGCCTGCCGATCCGCCAAATTTTTCGCGTCCATTATGATGCCATCGCCTTTATTACTGTTAACAACCGTTACATTTGACCGGAGCACATCACAATAAAAAGCCGCTGATCCGTCAGTGCCCAGATAAAGTGTATGATTATCTATGATCATATCCGCACCAATAAGCGCAGTGTTAATTCCTTCAACGTCATTGATACCGTTTAAAGAGATTTGTTTGTCTCCAACAACTATCTTAACATTATTTGCATCCGATAGCGCTTCCTTTGCATCCGATAGCGCGCCTAATATTTTATCCTCGCCCGAAGTTCTGTTAATAGCCCCGTTAAGCTCTTCTAAAGCTGCTTTGGCGATGATAGCATCTTTTCTCATGGCCATCATCCAATTTTCTATGTTCTTTTTTGCACCATCCGTATATCCGCCCGAATAATCTCGTTTTACATCAGTATCAATACCTTTCAACGTTTCAGCGGCATATGCAATCCTACCGAAAGGAAGGTTTAATTGGATGCTTGCTAAAAAATCAAACACCCCACCCTGTATGGCGCTACAACATTCAATCGCAATATTGAGATCCTTTTTAAAATCGTTATATGAAGAGTATAAATGGGCACTATTAATAATTTTATCCGTGCAGTATGCAGCAGTTAAATAGTTCTTAGCTGCAGTGCCGATATAACTTTGCCTAGATGGCAAAATAAAAAAGAGCACGGCACATGCAACAATGATTATAGCAAGTGATATACATAAAAAAGCTATAGTCCTATGTTTCCTTGGCCTGCTTAAAATATTTCCGCAAACAATGCAGATATTGCCGTTTGAACGGCCTCCACAGTTTGGGCAAACCATACTACACCTCCCAGTAAATTATATCCATTATATACTGTCATTCTATCTTATTCACCTTAGCAATGCAATATATACCGTGACTACAATTTAGTCCTATATTATGGGATATGACGGTAATGGTGCTCACAATTTGCTTCATATTGAATGCAAGTTTTTGAGCATATTTAACAAATCGCGTTACCAAAGACATGCCCTGCTTAGAATTGACGTTAATACGTTTATAGATTTGGAAAAATACGGGCATGTAAATAAGCCAAAATGTATTCTGGCTTGGTTTGCCTAAAAATTCAGTCCTTCATTAACAATCGTCTGATGTTGTTGAAATAATACGCGGTCACTTTTGTAAACACAAAATCATAAACAACAAAAGCAATCTCCGCGAGAATAATCAGCACCCAAAAAGTGATACCCGAATCGAGCACATCTTTAGTGATGACTTCTTTTGCGAGAAGATACATTAGCGCCAGCGCTATATTAAAATACAATAGTTTCAGTACATATCCAACGACCTTATCTTTTATACGTTTCTGGATAAAATACTTGCCAATACCATAATGCCCGAAAAACAATACGTAAGGAATAACCCTTATGATATCTGGCATTAAAAGTAGAGACAGCAATGAAACAGTAACAAACATTAGAAAAGCCAGCCCGATCTCTTCTTCTAATACCAGCCCCATGATAAAAATAGAACTTAAAAAATACATCGTAATGCGCATAGTGGGCAGCACGGATGCAAGATATAGAAACAACAGCGACATCGATGCGAACATCGCCGTTAGGCTTACCCGGTGTGCGGTTCGTTTAAATCGTGGCATAAAAATCCTCCACCCCTGTAAATATTTTTAATGTTCATTCGTTTTTAGCCTGTAGTATTAACCTAGCAGCAGGCAATGCAGTCTCCGCCAAAACATTCGCAGCAGCAGTCTGCGCATAGCAGTCCGCTGCAGATACTGCAAACGTCCATACCGCCTCCATATCCTTGTCTGCCGTAAAATGTCTGCCCATACCCCGAGGCGCTCCTGTTTAAAGTGTTATAGGCATTCGCATATTCCGGATTGCCGGGGTTCATACTATTCGCCGTCGCAAAATGCTGCCGTGCGCCGTCGTACCAGCCTTTTTTAAGAAGGACCATACCTTTTAAGTAATGCCACTCTGCATCCCTGCTTCCAATCGCATCAAGCATGGCATCAGCCCGAGTCAAATCGCCCATTTGTACCGCGCGGCGGATGTCCGCATAACGAGCCGAACCCGAATAAGAAGACGAACCTGAGAAATGAGAATCCGTACCGGAATAGCCGCCAGCCTGACGCTCCTGTTGAATCGTCGCGTAAGCCTCGTTGATTGCTTTGAGCTTTTCGCTTGCCAGGTCTTCAAGATCATGCCCCTTATATCTGTCCGGATGATATTTTTTAGCAAGGTTCCTGTACGCGGTTTTTATCTCTGCGTCAGATGCGGACGGGCTAACCCCCAATACTTTATACGGATCCATTCACTTCCCCTTTCAAAATGTCTTCTGTTTTTTTTGCAAGGCCAAGATACATAATATTATCAAGAAGCGGCTTGTCCCTTGTTATATTAAGCAATTCATACGCTTTGCATGCTTCGGCCAACGTAAATTTAAGGTTGAACGCCGCCTCATCACGTATTTCTTCTTTCAGGTTGGCAACATCGCTGAATTTTCTCTGTAAATAAACATTATAGCGGTGCACCTTATGATCTTTTATCAAATCGTCAACAGCGTCAGCAATATAAATCCACCGTCCTAGATTATACCCTAAATGCCACAGTGCTTTTTTTGCCATATTGTCGATAAAACGATATGGTGCCAAAGAAAAAACTGCTGCAAGAAGATGTCCAAACTCCGATGCTACTGCGTCAACGCTATCACTTTTCCGCATCTCTAGATCGTGCAGATTGGCAATTCTCCGGTCGAATTCCGCAGCAAGATCTGGGGTGTCTTTTGCTGCACGCTTCAGCACGCCTTTATATAAAAGAGCCAGTGTATGGGCAGATACTTTGTAATCATCCGCAGCGGTGTCTTTGATTTTTCCGTAACCCAAAAGCACATTTACAGTAGCCGCATAGGCAGATTCTTTAGAACGAACAACAGTCTTTTTTTTAAATGGACTCGCAATGCATCTTTCCCTTTTCACTTCCGGAACTTCATCGCTCATCGAGGAAAGAAGCAATGACAAAACAGCGCAATCGTAGTTTAACATAAATCTTGCGGCATGTGTATATTTTTCTTTTATCGACTTGCATAACCCGCAATAGTATCCTCTGAAAGCCTCATATTCTTTCATCTTTAGCTCAGGCTTGAGAGGCTGCACATATCCAAACATTTTTTTCTCCTGCATTTAATATTAACATGTCCCAATTTTTTTAACAATCCGATGGGGTCCATTTTTAACTCTGAATTCGCAATTTTATACTGTTTTCATATATTGCATAGAACAATCAAGTAAATTATACATACGAGAGGGTTAATATTTTATTGATATAACCGGAATAACAATTTAACAAAATTTAGCCGGAGTCACACATCGCAACCCGGGTATTTTATGGGTAAACAGTCCCCGGGGCGTAGGATATATTAGGATATATAATGTATAGGTATATTGTTATGTGGGTACAAAAGGCTGCTTTATCCTGCTATAATTACATGGTCCTATTCCCGCATGGCCTTTTCTTTTTAATCAGCAGCAGACAGCGCAGGCAGGCGACGGATATCCGTTAATGGATATTAAAAGAGTCGGCAAGATAAGCAATATCATTGGCGATTCCCGGACATGTGGCTGCAATGCTCTTGCGTTTACCGAGAGATTCTACTAGCGCAAGCATGCCGCCATCCGGACAGAGAAGCTTTACACCCGCTTCGTTTGCAATTAGTAGTCCGGCTGCATATTCATAAAAAGCTAGATTAATATTGATAGCCGCATCTAACCTGCCGCAGGCGACGTAGCACATGTCTATAGGTGCCGACAATGACGTGCGAATAGACATCGCCTGCCCCAGCAATGAGCGAAGCGCGTCCATTTCTGCCATCCGCAGTGCCCGATGACTGACAGACAAGCAAGATTCAATGATATTTTTGGTATTTGATGCCGAAATGCTTTTTCCATTCATATATGCGCCTAGCCCGCAAACAGCGTGGAAAAGTTCGACATGAATTGGATCAAAAACGACAGCCGCTTTGACCTGCCTATTATCGAGATAAGCGATGCTGATGCAAAAATCCCTTAAACCTCTCTCGAAAGACTCTTTTGCGCAAAGGCTATCTACCGCAATACATGACCCGGTAAACTCCGCTATCCCCCGCTCAAAATCCTCCAATATATAGCTGTCATCTTTTAGCTTCGCTATCTTTGGCAAAATCAAGGCTCCCGAAACAACTGCGATATCGTCTTTTTCTGAGGCGAACCAACTGTTTAGCAAATATGATACTATGATGTTGCTGCTGGCTATGCTGGTTTTTGAACCATCCCGTTTACCCGGTAATTCATCTTTAAAATCCTTAATCAAAATGTCTCCCGCTGCCAAAGCCGCATTTTTTAGCTCTAAGCAAATCTTCATCAAATCGTTATGCATAAATATTTCCTCTATAAATTTTCTAAGATTATAACATATAAAACTCTTTGCTAACTCATAGTTTTTTTATTACAATAGTGATGGTTGAATTTGTGATCTGATAGGTTATACAGCCGGTTTGCAAACGATAAAAACAACCAGCCCCATTGAATAAAACTCATTGACAAGCGCATGCTGGTATGTTAGATTACTAATGGTGCTCTAATAGACGGCTGCAAGGCCTTTTTTAGATTGCGCTTATACGATAGTGGGAGGAACTGCCATGCGTACCAAAATTACATTGGCATGTACAGAGTGCAAACAAAGAAATTATGACACAATGAAGAATAAGAAGAACGATCCTGACAGATTGGAAATGAACAAATATTGTCGTTTCTGCAAAAAACATACCCTGCACAAGGAAACGAAATAGTATAAAGCGCGTTATATATGGGTATTTATATTAACATTTAGGATGTGAGGGTTATGGCAAAAACAAAATTACTCGGAAATGATCGGAAAGAAAAGCTTGAACAACAAAAAAAAGCTTCTAAAAAAGCCAATAAGAAAAAGAGAAAGAGTCCGGCAAGGTTTTTTAAGGATATTGTTTCCGAGCTAAAAAAGGTGACATGGCCGACATCAAAGGATCTTGTCAAATATACCGGCGCTGTACTCGCTTTTATTATCATAACAGCCATTATCGTCGGCCTGATGGACCTTGGGCTTTCTTCATTGTTTAACCTTGTTCTAAATAAATAAGGAGGCGCATTGGTTTAGCAGTGCATACGATATGTCAGACGAACTAAAGACCGGTGATATAATGGAATCATCCGATGAGGTAAAAACGGAACAACCAAAGAAACCTGAACTTCAGGGTGTTTTTATCAAACAGGAGAAAACGGATAAACCCTATTGGTATGTCATCCATACTTATTCCGGATATGAAAATAAAGTTAAGATGAATCTTGAAAAGGCAATTCAAAACCGCGGTTTCGAGGATATCATCCTTGAAGTTAAGGTGCCGATGGAAGAGACTATAGAAGTCAAGAATGGCAAAAAAAAGCACGTCATGAAGAAAATGTACCCCGGATATGTTATGGTCAAGATGATACTTGATGACGAAACCTGGTATGTTGTCCGCAACACAAGAGGCGTCACTGGTTTTGTTGGCCCCGGCTCAAAGCCAATCCCGCTGACCGACAAGGAAGTTAGGGCAATGGGCGTTGAGAACGTGCCGATCAAGCTTGATGTCGAGGTTGGCGAGAACGTCATGGTGACATCCGGCCCTCTCGAAAGTTTTGTGGGCGTCATCAAAGAGGTCAATCCGGAAAAACAGAAGGTCAAGGTTGTAGTATCGATGTTCGGCAGAGATACGCTTGTCGATCTTGATTTTGTACAGATTAAACGTATATAAAGAGGTTTTACTTCTTTTAACAAGTGGGAGGAACCAACCCCGTGAACTATATATAACCGGGAACTAGGAATTCCGCTTGTACCACATTAAAAGTATTAAGGAGGCGTAACCATGGCAAAGAAAATAACCGGTTACATTAAGCTGCAGATTCCCGCAGGTAAAGCGACTCCTGCCCCACCAGTCGGTCCGGCACTCGGTCAGCATGGTGTCAACATCATGGGCTTTTGTAAGGAGTTCAACGAAAAAACAGCCAAACAAGCAGGTTACATTATACCCGTCGTTATCACGGTATATGCGGACAGAACGTTCTCATTTATTATGAAGACACCGCCCGCACCCGTGCTGATTAAAAAGTTAATCGGTATTGAAAAAGGCAGCGGAGAACCTAATCTAAAAAAAGTCGCTAAGATAACGCGAGCTCAGCTTAAAGAAATTGCAGAGCTAAAACAGCCTGATCTTAATGCGGCAAGCGTTGAAGCGGCCATGAGTATGATTGCAGGCACTGCAAGAAGCATGGGCGTTGAGGTTGTTGACTAACGGATTTGGTGGGAGGCATTTTATGGCCGTTAATACCACGAGGAGGATAATATGAAAAGAGGCAAAAAATATCTCGAAAGTTTGAAAGCATATGATAAAACTGCGCTGTACGATCCGGCAGAAGCATTGCAGCTGTCTATTGATACAGCCAAAGCAAAATTTGACGAAACCATCGACGTGTCCATACGGCTTGGCGTAGACCCGAGGCATGCTGATCAGCAGGTCAGAGGGGTAATCGTCCTCCCTCACGGTACAGGAAAAACGATGCGTGTTCTCGTTTTTGCCAAAGGAGACAGTGCAAAAGAAGCTCAGGATGCGGGCGCTGATTATGTAGGTGGCGATGAATACGTCGAGAAGATCAAAGAAGAAAACTGGTTTGAATTTGACGTATGTATTGCGACACCGGATATGATGGGTGTCGTCGGTAAGATCGGACGCGTGCTCGGACCAAAAGGCCTGATGCCCAACCCGAAGTCGGGTACGGTAACCAAAGATGTCGCAAAGGCCATCAACGACATTAAGGCAGGCAAGGTAGAATACCGCGTAGATAAAACGGCCATTGTGCACGTTATCATCGGCAAAAAAAGCTTTGGCAAAGATAAATTGGTGGACAACTTAAGCGCACTTATGGAAGCATTGGTCAAAGCCAAGCCAGCTGCAGCCAAAGGAACGTATCTAAAGAGCGTTGTCGTATCTTCAACAATGGGACCAGGCATCAAAATTAATCCTACAAAGTTTTTTGTTTAGAGGGTTGACATTTATTTGACGGGCTGATAGAATGACTAGAATTGAATAACCCTTACTGCCAAAGACACAGGTGCAAGCGCTTAATATCCTGTCGAGGAGAGTATATACCGAAGGTACAACCCTTTTTGTGTGGCTTTCCTGCGCAAAGAGGGTTTTTGATTATTATCCCCAGTTTTCGGGTGAAATGATCACTTTTAAGGAGGTGAAACGATTGGGAGAAAAATCCATCGAAGTAAAAAAACGAATCGTTAATGACATTAAAGACAAGATGGAAAAAGCTAAGGGTATGATTATTTATGACTACAGGGGTCTCTCTGTTGCACAAGTAACGGATCTTCGGAACAAGTTCCGTGAAGCGGGTGTTGAGTATCATGTCATCAAAAACTCAATGATGAAGCGCGCTGCGGATTTGCTGAATTTAACTGGGCTTGATGAGCACCTCGCCGGCCCCACCGCTGTCGCTTTTGGTTATAACGATCCGGTTGCACCTGCAAAGGTACTTGTGGAATTTGTTAAAAAGCTGAAAAAAACACAAATCAAAGCAGGTATCCTAAATGGCAAAATCATAGGCATTGATGGCATTAACAGCCTTGCAGAGCTGCCTTCAAGAGAACAGCTTTTAGCTCAGCTCGCAGGCACTTTGAATGCGCCTATATCCGGTTTCGCAAGATCCCTGTCCGGTATTATTGCTAAACTAGGATATGCACTAAATGCGGTCAAAGAACAAAAAGAGGCTTAAGTTTATGCCTTGCTGCAAAATAAACGCACATTTAAATAATTTGGAGGAATATTGTAATGGATAACAATCAAATTTTAGAAGCAATTGAAAAGATGAGTGTTCTTGAGCTTTCTGAGCTTATTAAACAGATTGAAGAGAAGTTTGGGGTTAGCGCTGCCGCACCCGTCGCTGTTGCTGCAGCCGGTCCTGCTGCAGGCCCCGCTGCTCCCGCTGAAGAAGAGAAAACCGAGTTTGACGTTGTTCTCAAAGAAATAGGCGCAGAAAAAATTAAGGTCATAAAGGTTGTTCGTGAGATTACAGGTCTTGGGCTTAAAGAAGCAAAAGATGTTGTTGATAAAGCGCCCAGCACAGTTAAAGAAACCATCCCGAAAGATGAGGCAGAAAGCATCGTCGCAAAACTCAAAGAAGTGGGCGCAACAGCCGAGATTAAATAATGTCATTAAAAAGACCCGTTGCATAATATCGTGCAATTGGTCTTTTTTTATGTTAAAATATTGACTATATAGCAATCAATGTTTGCGTAAACTTAATATGATAATAAGGTGAAGAATATTGAATTTTGATATCAACATGGTATTAGCTGCATTTGCTCTTACGATTTTTGCGGGTATATGTACGGGGATTGGGAGTCTTATCGCATGGTTTGCTAAAAAAACAAATACGCGTTTTTTATCCGTTGTGCTTGGGTTTTCCGCGGGTGTCATGATCTATGTATCAATGACCGAGATATTCACGGAATCAAGGGCGCTTCTTACCTCTTCTCTTGGTGAGATAGGCGGTTCCTGGGTTACGGTTGCTGGTTTTTTTGGGGGCATGCTGATTATTGCATTGATCGATAAATTTGTTCCGGCCGCAGACAACCCACATGAAATGCGGATGGTTGAGTTGATGTCGGATGATAATCAGTCCGAACCCGCGCAAAGCACAAATGGCAAAAGAAGACTTCGTAACCGGTGGCGTGCAAATCACGAAATGCAACCGTCAGGGGGTGTTCCACATAAAGGAAAGCTAATGCGTCTTGGGCTTTTTACAGCTTTTGCGATTGCGATACACAATTTTCCTGAAGGGATTGCCACATTTGTCGCGGCTCTTAAAGACCCCTCCCTTGGCATCACAATCGCTGTGGCCATCGCGATACATAATATTCCCGAGGGAATAGCTGTCTCCGTACCCGTTTATTATGCGTCAGGAGACAGAAAAAAAGCATTTAAGTGGTCACTTTTATCGGGTTTGGCCGAACCTCTTGGTGCACTAGTGGGATTTTTGATTCTGATGCCTATCATGAACGATATCATATTCGGTATTTTATTTGCATGCGTAGCAGGGATTATGGTATTTATATCGCTGGATGAAATCCTTCCGACCGCAAGAGAATACGGGGAACCGCATTTATCGATTTACGGCATGGTTGCAGGAATGGCCGTTATGGCAGTCAGTTTACTGCTATTTTTATAATGCGAATCGCTTGCCGCTCATATACGCCTCTGGGCACATTTATGGCAATATATGAAGACGGGTTTATTAGAAGAGTGCTTCTTCCGGGAGAAAGCATCAGCGCCGATGTTGCATATACAGATGATTCGCTTTCTTTTGCGGTACAAACAGCAGAATATTTTCAGGGCAGCAGAAAAATTTTTACGCTGCCTTTCTTTATACCAGGAACGATTTTTAAACAGGATGTCTATCGTACAGTGCTTCATATTCCCTACGGGCAAACCGCAACATATTCAGCTGTTGCCTTTGCCGCAGGATATCCGCATGCAATGCGGGCTGTGGGAAACGCCATGAAATCGAATCCGCTGCCCCTTATCATTCCCTGCCACAGAGTCATCCACCAATCAAAGAACCAGTGCCGCTACAGAGGCGGTGCAAACATGAAGCGCTACTTATTAAGCCTTGAAAAAGAAAACAGATAGCGCGCTGCATTCAGGTTATTTGATAATTTGACATCTGCTTGTGCAATAAATATAACCTGTTTTTTTGGTTTGATTGAAAAGAACCCCCGGCTTTTTTGTTAAAATAAGAGTTAATTTGTCACGCTATCATTTCCTCTATATAAAAACAATATAAATTAGTACGATTTGTGAATAAAAGACAGATCATAAGCAATACTTGAAACTGTTTATATTTACATAATAGTATTGAGGAGTAACTGTCGATTGCACAAACTGCCAAGCCATCGCCGGGGTAAAACAGCGATAAAAACATTGTTTTTTGATTCGTTTCACGGAAAGAGCGTTCTCTTAACCAAAATTGCCATATCCATTTTTGCGATAGTTTTGGGCATTGTTTTTTTAATCGTATGCGTATATGTAATTATCCCAGCCATTATTGCAAGCACCGCCGATAAGATAGATCAGAATTTTTCGGCAGAGATGTACGAAAAAACGATTGAAAACCCGGATATAACTAGAAATAATGTGCATCAAGCTTTTGAACAGCCGGAATAAAGCATGATTCAAAGTCCCAGACATTGCGTCCGTGCTTGCCGATAACCCCAATATTGTAGGCAGAGTATCCAGTGCGCTTTGAATATTATTTATCTTGTTACGTAGCCGGACGGATTACGGACTGAAACTGATATACGGATTCAACTGCTGATCCGCCGAAATACCAACGACACGATAAAATTCTCCCTCAGGAGAAATTGTGAGCACAGCATTGTAACTCCCGGCCGGACCTGTCGAGGTTTTAGTGTAAAAGGTTAGTTTAATGACAAAATCTTTATCCCGGGGTTTGATGCTGACAATCTCAAACCTGTCGATCCGGGGGCTGGATAAGCCCGTAACCCAGTTCGGCGCGGTTTTCTCCAGCTGTAGAGCATATTTTTCTTTGAGTGCTTTGCTTAACATAGCATACTGCAGCGCCGCACTTCTCATTTTCAAACCATTTGCCCATACTGACGCGGCGCTTTCAGCGCTGCAAACACCGACCTGGTTCATTGCTTCCATTAAAAGCTGGCTTCGCATTTTGTACTGGTCTGTCTCCCCCGCAGCAAATACACTTAAGTACCTGCAATTAACCAAACATCCAAAATAATAGCCCAATATTATCATCAACAGACAGATGCCAATTACCATCCCGTAAATCCATTTTTTGTTTCTGACAACTCTCATATTAGTCTCCCGTCTCTCTACAACGTATGATTTTAGGAAAGCCGTTAGTCTTTCTATCCAGCCGTTTCGCTGCAGATTTTCGAGACGTCTACACTCCTGCTTTACTTATCGCACCAAAAAAAGCGGGAATGTCAAGTAACCCGCTTAATACGATGCCTTGACAGGGTTTTTGCATCCGTTGACAGCTGCGCAAACCAGTACCATCTAACGAACCAAAAAACCCTGTCACATCGTATTAAGGAGGAGCTCATTAAAAAGTAAAATTACTATAATAAACAATATGATTCTTTTAGGTACAAAATGAGCAAGAATTCATTTTATAAAAAAGGGGATCGTGACATTGTGAAAAGCTTTTAATATCATTTATAATTATAGCTGTCCATTTCGGTTGCAAAATTGTTTGTTCAGCGTCTTTAAGTAAATTCAATAAAAATCATTTATATGAGGCTTTTCCCATATCTCTTAACAGCTGCTTCATTCCCGATGAAAAAACCAGCTGATTACCCGCCATTACCCACAGCGCCTCAACATCTTGCATGCTTTCTGCAAACTCAATGCTTTGCTCGGGTGGCATCAAAAAAAGCACTGTCGATAAAACGTCGGCTTTCAATGAATCTTTTGTCACGACCGTAACGGCTTTATAATAATCGGCCGGCATCAGCGTTTGTGGATCGATTAAATGATGGTAAGACTTATCGCCTACAGTATAATATCTCTCGTAACTGCCGCTTGAAACAACCGATGTATTGGTCACAAACGCAACATCCAACAAGTTCTCCTCATTAGTCGAATATTGAAGGAGGCTGTCCGGGTCTTTAATACCAACGCCCCATTTGCTACGCACACCATCTTTGGGAATACCAATGGCGCGTATATTACCACCCGCGCTTATGAGTATCGAATCATATTCTTTTTCGATCAACTGAGCGGCAATCGCTTCGACAGCATATCCTTTCGCGACTGCCCCGACATCAAGACACATATTTTTTTCTGTTAGGTATACCGTTAAGGCTTGTTCATCAATGATAACACCATCGATATTCGTATACTCTTTCGCATTACGCAATTCATCAATCGGGGGCACTTTAGCGGATGCTGGGTTAGCCAGTCCGGTTTCTCGATATGTGTGCCAAATATTAAGCACCGGACCTAATGCGATATTGATAACGCCATTTGTTTCCTGATACCATAATTTCGCCTGTTGCAGCAGATAAATAATCCTTTCATCTACTTCTACAGGTTTTATACCAGCGTTATCATTTATCGTTTTAATATTGTTTATACCATCATAATTATGATAGATATCAAAAAGCTGATGATATTCTAAAAAACTGCTGTGCACGATACCGGACAATTGGTCAAATTCAGCCTCTGATTGCATGTATGCAATGACAGTTACAACAGTATCAAAAGTATCAAAAAAGTCGCTGCGGTATCTTTGGTAGCCACCATTAGAACCGCTACATCCACCTGAGTACATTATTAATAAAATAAAACTAATTAATAAACAAATAATTTTTTTCATGGATCCTGCCGTTTTTAAAGAGAAAATCCCTCTAAATAATTTAGAGGGATAACCCTTTAAGATTATTAAAAACTATTTTGCGTTTTGTACGGCTTTTTGTACGGTATTGAGATAATCGTTAACATGGATCGTTACACTCGACGTCAAATCCGCTTCCGCTGGAATTCCTTCATCAGTTGTCTTCATGCCCATGACTTCATCGATCGTTTTTCCGATTATCCACCTGCTCAGCTCATTAATTTGTTCGTACCATTCTTTCCCAATGCCTGAGGCTTTTTTCATGCCATATTCGTCACCTAGCTCTCCTTTTGTTTTAAGCTCTGCGGACAGGTCGGTTGTTATTTTCCCCTGTGCGTTAACAGTTACTTTAACCTGCGCTGAATCGATCATGACGCCAACAATGACACCTTTGTCATCAACCGTCACCGCAGCCATCACATTATCGGTCTGGCCCACTGCATCCGTACCGTTAGCAGCGCTCTTAGAACTTGCTAGTGAGACGGCATTGCCAAATCCGGTCTTGGTTTTGCCTGTAATCGCAATACCAAAGTCTTTCGCGTTGTTCACTGCTTTTTGAACTGCGCGTAGGTAGTCTGTGACATTAATCGTTACGCTTGAAGTTAGGTCAGCCGCGGCTGGAGTCCCTCCTGCACTCAATTCCATCCCCATAATTTCACCTATTGTTTTACCAACCATCCAGCCTTCGAGTGCCGCCATCTGTTCGAACCATTCTTTTCCAATCGACGAGGCTTTCTTCATCCCATATTCATTACCAAGCTCCACCTTGGTTTTGGGAGCGGTATTAATATCGGTTACCAGCTGGCCCTTCGTGTTAAAACTAATTTTTGATTGCAACATATCGATCTTGACATTGACGATCTTATCACTCGCATCCAGTGTCACTGCTGCCATGACAATATCCGCCTCTGCCAGAGCATCGGCACCTTCAGAAACGCTCGCCGATTTAGCGATAGATATAACACTTCCAAGACCTGTCTTTAAGCTCGTGGGCATTTTAGTTTCGCCCTTTGGCGTTCCAGTTACCCCTCCTGTTATAACCGTTTCAGTTGCTGTCACCGTGGGTGATTCTTGTGGTCCTTTTTTTCCACAGCCAGCAAGCATAAACGAGAATGCCAAGGCAACGATTAACACAGCGAACATTACTTTTTTCATTTACATTCTCCTTTACTATTTTTCGAATAAAATTCTCTACAATTTAAGGTTTCCAAATATTCGCTGTTTTATTACGAATTTCTGTTAAAGCAGTTATAGCAAACAACGCTAAGCGGAATGGATTACATTCCCAAATTATATTAATTATTAGAGGAAAAGTAATATGAACCTTCAAGATACCGCACAATAAATCCGTTTCTTTCCAGCTTGGTAAATAAAGGACCGGCTACCGCTGCCGTCAAGATACCGGTTCCAAGTCCAGCAAACAGCAAAATAGGCAGATAAGTACGAAGCAAATTTTCACCTAGCAAAACAGAAGCCGCAAGGATCTGGCCCACATTGTGAAAAGCCGCTCCTGCCATACTCACACCATATATCGAAAAAGTCTTGCCGTAAAACTTCTTGGTAAGTAGCATTGCGAAAAAAGCGAATGTACCCCCCGTAAGAGAAAAAAGCATAGAAATAACGCCGGAAAAAAGACCACCCAGCAAACACCGGACAACGAGTATTGTCCACGCCCCTAACGGGCCAATATAAAACAGAGCCATCATGGTGACCACATTCGCAAGCCCCAGCTTTATACCAGGCACCGGAACGATAGCGCCTATTGGAAATATTTTTTCTGTTATTGATAATGTGACCGCAACCGCTACAAGCAAACTGCTAACCACTATTCTCTTTACATTAGTCTTTTTCATATTAAAAATCCTATTGCGCGATAATGTCGATTTCTCCTGTCCGTGCAGATTCCTCACCTACTATCTTGATGAGTACACGATTGGGCAAGCATGCTGCAATATCGCCCACGCTATCAAGCCAGCCTGTGTTGATACATGTTTTATCATGGCAAGATGATTCAACGAAACGGATCCGTCTTTTTTCGGCAACAATAACGATGTCCGTTCCCTCCAAAATAATTGTGGTCTGCTCGGTTATCCCGTCCAAATCAATTTTGTGTATCTCCTGATCCTCTTTGATAACCACTGCAATCAATTCTAAGCAAGAACGGGTCTGAAATGTAATTAACAGCAGGACTGCTGCCGCAATAACTATTAGTCCTATTATAATATCTCCAAACTTCATTTCGTTTCCTTTTTGAGACTAGTACTGCTTTAACAGTATCGTATTGCTATTTTAGCATACTCTTAATCGTAAAACGATACAACAATCGAAAAACAATAATCATTTTATGTCATTAATTATTCATTTTGGCAATTGTTTTTTTTCGTTCCATTTGTTAATATTAATGGCATTAAATATATATCGGATATGGTATGAATAATCGGCAGTCAACATTGATAAAAGGGCTAATTCAAGTCGCCGATCCAAAGATCTGGATCGCATCTGTCATTCCACTTCTTACCGGCGGTGCTTTGGCATGGACCTTCGGGGTAAATACAAAATCATTAAGCCCCTTATGGTTCTTATTAGCGATGATTGGTGTATTTCTTGTGGAAACAGCAAAAAATGCATTAAATGAGGTGGTTGATTACCAATCCGGCGTTGATCCCGGCGTGGATGAAGAACACCGAACGCCTTTCTCAGGCGGCAAAAAATCAATCGTTAATGGGCTTCTAGACCTGACGCAGTGTCTTTATTTTGCACTGATCTGCTTTTTTCTGGCCTCGGTTATTGGCGTTTGCCTCACAATATTTGTGGAACCAAAAATTTTCTGGATTGGTCTTGCGGGTTTTACGCTTGCTATTGTTTATAGCTTACCGCCATTTAAGCTTTGCTACCGCGGGTTTGGTGAATTCGCAGTGGGGATTTCATTTGGACCTATAACCGTCATGGGCATCTACGTTTTGATTGAAGGACAATTTGCCTGGCTCCCTCTTCTTATATCGCTTCCAATTGCTTTTTTAATTACGAACGTGCTTTGGATCAATCAATATCCTGACTATGAAGTGGATAAAATATATAATAAGCGAAATTGGGTCGTTCGGCTTGGGAAGAAAAAAGGCGTTTGGATTTATGCAGCGCTTTTTGCGATAAGTTATCTGTCTGAGGTTGCTGTAGCAATTTATTGTGCAAATTTTATTTGGCTTTTACCGCTGATAACTGCACCGATAGCAATTAAAGCAGTTAAAAATTGCTACGCACATTACGGTGATATTAAAAGATTAACCGCTTCTAATGCTGCTACGGTTAAGATCTACCAGCTGTTCGGCTTGTCTTTTATTATTTGTTCTATACTTGACGGAAAAGTTTTTTAAAAACATAGGAGAAAGATAATGTCTAAAAAAGTTGTCATCGTTGGTGCCGGGTACGCAGGTATCGAAACCGCTCTGAAACTTTATAAAAGAAGCAAAAAGGAAGATATTGATATTACCATACTGGATAGGAATCCGTTCCATACACTGCTTACAGAGATTCATGAAGTCGCGGGAAACAGGGTATCTGAGGATTCAGTCAAGGTCCCGCTCAAAGAGGTCTTCAAAAATACGCGTGTCAGGCTGGTTATTGACAACGTTCAAAAATATGATTTCGAAGAAAGAAAGGTGGTCTCCCAAAACCATGAATATCCATACGATTATTTAGTGATATCAATCGGATCTACGCCGAACTATTTTGGGATACCCGGTCTAGAAGAGTACGGTCTCCCTCTGTGGTCGGTAAGTGACGCAATAACGGTCAGAGATCATATCAAACGCTGTTTCTACGAGGCGGAAACCGAAGAAGATCCAGAGCGGAGAAAACGCCTTCTCACGTTTGTTGTGGGCGGCGCAGGTTTTACCGGAGTGGAAATGATCGGTGAACTTGCGCAATGGACGAAAAAGCTATATAGACAGTATAATATTGACCGCAATGATATAAGGCTTGTCATCATTGACATGCTTCCCCGTGTTCTTAATAATCTCTGCGAAAAAAATTCTAATAAAGCACACGAGTACATGCAAAAGAAGCTTGGCATAGAAGTTATACTTAAAACTGCGATTAAAAACGTAACACCTGATTCGGTTGATCTAGGTACCCGCCAGATCAACACGCGTACGCTTATATGGGCCGCCGGTGTCAGAGCCGCAATGGATGTCGAGAATATTAATCTTGAAAAAGGCCCAGCCAGAAGGCTTATTGTTGACGAATACTGCCGTACAAAATATCCGAACGTTTTTGCGGTGGGTGATGTCGGCGCGCTGGTAGACGAGAAGGGAAAGCCATATCCGGCAATGGTCGAGAATGCTATCCAAACAGGCGATGGCGTCGCGGAAAATATTTTAAATGATCTTAAAGGCAAAGACCCCAAGCCGGTAAAAGTCAAGCTGCATGGTGTGATGGTAAGCATTGGCAACTATTATGCTGTCGCTGATTTAATGGGCGTTCGGCCACCGCGATGGATCTCGGTTTTTATGAAATACATTGTGAACGTACATTATCTTCACGGCATACTCGGAATTAAAGGCGTCTGGCATTATTTACACGACGAAATACTGCACCGTAAACAGCACAAACGTTTCCTTCAACGTAACTATACCAAAACAATTCAGGCATGGTGGCTTGTTCCTCTGCGGCTATTCCTTGGATGGACCTGGTTCTATGAAGGTGTGGAAAAAATATGGGACGGATGGCTGAACTACCCGAAATTAGCTAGTTTTTTAGGGTATGCCATATCAGGTGCCGATGCGGCATCTTCTGCGACCGCCGCGGAAGCGGTTACAGGCGCTACTGGAGCTGTGGCGGGTGCTGCAGAGATCGAAAAGCTTATGAATATTGACCTTGGCATTATAGGATTCTTCCTGGAAAGAGCGGGCCAGGGTGCACCTCTCGTTTTTCGCGTAAAATTTTTTCTGGTTGACTGGATACTCAACGGCTGGGTACTCGCAACGGATGGTTGGGCGATGTTTTTTCAGGTACTTATCGTTATACTCGAAATGCTCATCGGTCTTGCGATATTTTCAGGAACTTTTACGTTCTTGTCTTCAGTTGTTTCGCTTGGGCTGCTCGCAATGTTTATCACGTCTACCGGCATGTATTCGACCGAATGGTGGATGCTGTTTGCAAGTATCGCAGTTGCCGCCGGTGCCGGCCGTGCTTTCGGGCTTGATCATTGGCTTCTTCCTTATATCGGAAGAGTATGGGATGCGACAAAAAAGAACGGCCGTTTAATATTGACGTTCGGGGAAAAGAGGTTGGAGAAGTAACCCTTCGGAGGTATAAAGAGTGTGGGAAAATCTGCCCGCGTTAAAATTAGAACTTGAGATATTCGAACAGGCCATGCAGGCTCAATTTAATACCATAAAAATTAACAATTCCTATCTTGACAAGCTTTCATTAAACGTTATAAAAAGCGGCGGAAAAAGGCTTCGACCAGCAATGATGTTTGCTTCGGCTATGCTGGGCGAATATGACCGCAGCAAGGTATTGCACGCCGCAATGAGCATCGAGCTACTGCATACTGCAACCCTGGTTCATGACGATATTATTGATAATGCAAAGATACGGCGCAATTCTCCCACAATATATGCAAGAAAAGGCGTTAATACTGCTATATTTGTAGGAGATTACATTTATGTGAAATCTATACTAGCGCTTGCGGAGGCCAACCTTCCTATTATGTATCTACGGGAGTTGGCAAAAGCGATAGAAGCCATCTGTATTGGTGAAGTAGAGCAATTCCGGAGCCGGGGTACCATTCCCACTTTCAGAACATATCTTTCTAGAATAACGCGTAAAACCGGAGTTTTATTTGCGGCATCCTGTGCAATAGGCGCTCGTCTTAGCGGACTTTCTGAGGACCTGATTAAACGTGCTGCACGGTTTGGAGGCTATTACGGAATCGCATTTCAGATTAGAGACGATCTTATGGATATCATTGGTAATCCAAAAACGATTGGCAAACCAGTAGGCAATGACCTTAAAGAAGGAATCATCACGCTTCCTATACTTCTCGCTGGCGCAAAAAACCAGCATACCCGTAAACATCTAGAATTGTTTTTAAATGCGTTTGATAAAAAAAGGCCCTCGAATAGGGATGTTTCACGCTTACTGAACGATGTAGTAAAAGCAGACGGCGTTAACGATGCAGAAGTCATCCTTAAGAAATATATCGATAAAGCACGTCATTTTTTGCAGAAACTGCCGGATACGCCTGGCAAAGATATGCTTTCATATATATTAAAATTTACATTCATTGATTTCATTGGAGATAAAGAGTGAAAAGCGTATACTTCGAATAAACCATAATGATTGCACAGGGCGTAGATGTTTACGTAGGTTAAACAGCTTCTCAGGCCAACAAAGTTACGCCATCTTATGCAGACTCTTTTGCACTCTATTTTAGGTAAAAATTTGGGTTCTATAAAACCTCCCTTCACCATAGCCTCGCTTTCTGACAGGAAAGCAGCATCCTACCCTAATAATTATGATAAGATATATCCCTTATTATTAAATAAATGAAGACACGCGTCTACCACATTAGCGTCATATTTTTTGCCTTTTAGGCGAGATATTTCTTTTAAAGCTGTATCCAATCCAAGTGCCGGTCTGTATGGCCTGTGTGAAGACATCGCTTCAACAACATCAGCCACACCTAAAATACGGACCGCCATAGATATCTCATCCCCTTTTAACCCAAGCGGATACCCCGAGCCGTCTATTCTTTCATGATGCTTTAATATTATCTCATCGATGGACCACGGAAAATTAATGTTTTTTATAACTTCATATCCCTTTCGGCAGTGTGATTTTATAATGCCGAATTCTAATTCTGTTATCTTTCCGGGTTTATTAAGTATATCGCTGGGAACATTCATTTTACCGATATCATGAAGGGATGCAGCAATTAAAACGGCTGTTTTGGTATCCTCTGGCAGCCCCATTTCTGTTGCAATCGCTAAAGACAAATCGGCTACCCTTCTTTGGTGCTCTGCAGTATAAGGGTCTCTTATTCTTATAATTGCCTCTAAAGAAGTGACAGTCTGATGAAAAAGCTTCTCCATATTTTTAAAGCTTTGCTCTAGGTCCTGCACAGCAATATCGCGCTCTATTCGCGCCCGTAAATATTTTATACCAAAGGCAAGGTTTCCGGCCATCTCCGTTAAAAGCTTAACTTCCTCATCGTCAAAAACATCCTGGTCCTCGGAGTAAATCGTAAGCGCCCCCCTTACGCCGCCTTTGATGATGCCTAGCGGTATCGAAATGACCGCATTATAACTCCGTTTGATGGCTTCTTTGCGCCATGGAGCAAACCTAAGGTCTATCTCAATGTTACGGCAAATAAACAACTCACGATTGCGAATGGCCATAGCTACAATTCCGCTTTCTTTCTCGTTGTCTTTAAGGGCAATATCCAAAATTTTAAGATAGCCTTCCTCATATCCTGCATGCGCTACCGGCAGGACGGTTTGCTCTTCATCGTTGTCTACATAACCCACCCACGCAAATCGATACCCACCAATATCCACTATATTTTTGCATACATTATCCAGCAAAGACTGTTCATTTTCAGCGTATAGCATAGCCATATTGACGGCGCTTGTTGCTTTTAGAGCCCGGTTAATCCGGTTAAACTCAGTAATGTCTGCAATTGTGGCAATAGACTTGCTTGTTCCCGGAATCAAATCTATCGCAACTAAACAGTCCCTGATGTTTCCGTACTTATCAGTTATATGAGAAGAATATTTTTTCGGAACTCGGGCCGAATCAATTCTTCTTAAACGATGGTAATCCTTCATTACATTTTTATCATTCTCTGGAAAAAGATCTAACCATTGGGCACCTTCCAGCTCTTCCTTCGAATACCCGAATGATTTCCCCCATTCCCGGTTGGCTTTGGATATCGTCATATCATCTTCTATGATATAAGTTGCCGCTCCGGTGTTTTCAAATATAGATCGGTAATAGTTTTCGGACTCTTTAAGAGCCAAATTGTTCTTCTTCTGACGTAGTGCTTTTGCAAAAAAATCGGCCACCATATTTAAAATATAAATGCTGCTTTTTGACCAGACTTTCTCGCAAAGTGAGCTCGACCCCAGATATCCGATGAGGCTGTTTCCGTAAGCAATAGGGACTCCTATTGCCGATTGTGCTCCCTGCGCCTGTAAAATATTTTTTTCCACCCTGGCTTTTGGAGGAAGATCTGATGCTCTTGGTATATAAACATTTTCAAAGTTATGTAGTTTTTCCATCCACCAAGAAACGTTTTTGCAAGGGAGATCCCGCAGGTTACCCGTTGCCTCTATCCCTCTTCTGCGCCACTCATAGGCATTGCTCATCGTCGATTCATCATCGGAAAGGAGGTAAACATAACAGCAATCGTCGTTATTAAATAATCCGATTTGTTTTAAGGTAAAACAGATCAACTGGTCAATATCTTCAGCCTCGGCTTTGGTAAAATCGTGAGATATTTTTATTATCATACTCTGAGACTCCACCTGATGTTTCATAGTCATTTCTGCTTTTTTGTATTCGGTGATATCAAATAATGAGATAATTATTTTGCTATCGGGCAATTTTGCGGCAGTAATTAAAATATCATGAACTTTATTATGTTTACCGATGCATTTTATTTCAAGCTCTAACGGAGCATCACCTAAAACAATCTGCCATTGTACAAGTTTTTTTTCTACTGTGTCTGAAAATTCCGGGGTCACGAATTGTATAAAAGATTTTCCTATCAGTTCATTGCTGGGATATTCCGACCTTTGTTTAAATACAGAATTTGCTGTCACAATATTTAATTCATTATCAACGACCAGCATCGCTGTACCGGTATTCTCAAAAATCGTTTTAAAATAAGTATCCGATTCCAAAAATCCGAGCTCTAGTTGGCTATTGTCGGCAAAGTCGCTAATTAATTCTTCAGTCACTCTTCTAGTTTGCTCTTTGTTGTTCTCCATAAATACTCGGTCTGTGTTATTTCGATTACTTTATTTATATTATAACATTAATAGGCCATTCATGGAATGGTCTATTAATTGCAGAAATAGATTCCGGATCATCAAAAGATATGAATGTGGAACCGTCAAAAAGGTATGGAACATACGCATTCGGATGCACAGAATAGCTATACGATGCATCATTTATGTAAGATGAGACAATCTTATCATACGCAATGGATGACCCCGACGCAACTTTTGGTGCATTCCATTGTTCGTGCCGGGCACGCCATTAAACTGGATACCGAAGAAAGGTATACCCATAACGATTTTTGACTTGTGGAAACCTTTGCTAAATCCATAGGTTTACAGCGTCTTCGCAGCTCCATTTATACTACGGAGAAAATTCCTTTGGCATGTATAGCGGCGCATTTAAACAGTATAACAGCCCTCCCATGACCCGTGCATGTCATATGTCATTACGGTAGCGAAGTCCACATAGTTTGAAAGAACGTTAAGCTCGGTATTCTCGCCGGCGGCGCCCGCAAACGTAAGCAGGCAATGGCATTCGTCTAAGCGACCCTGTTCATCAAGTTTCTCGCGCAGTTTTGCCATCAGAAGAGTAAAGTTGGTTTTATCCTCGGGTCTCGTCGTATTAGAGGACAACCCGCCACTAACAGGGTGTTTCCAATCCAAATCCACGCCGCCAACCATGCTGCTTAATAAACCCAACGATACTGTCGGCAAAGACCGTCGGCTCTCATCCGTGAGTGCCACATCAAAAAACTTATCCGACCATGTCCACCCGCCAACCGATATTAGCATCTTAATATGAGGGGATTTCTCTTTCAGCTGCCTGAGTTTTGCAAAATTGGCAAGGTCAACGGCCGAGTCCCTTATTTTTATTTTTAAATCGGAGCCGATGTTGGCAAAGCATAATTAATATGCGTTAATGTTCAAAGGTGTATAACCCGAATAGGCGGCCCAGGATGCGTAATATCCAGCCAATATTTTCCCTGTACTGGTACAGGCATCGATGTCGGCTCAGGCGCTGGTGTTGGTTCAGGTACCGGCGTATTCGTAACCGAGGTATACACCGAATATTCATAGCTAGTTTTACCATTATAGTCTATTTTACACCACGAACCCACTGCTCCGATAACATTATAAGTCGAACCTTTAGGAGCGGTTCCTAGTTTTGAATAGCCGGCCCACTGCACACGTTGGCAGACCTTTGGCAGTTGATAATCGTATCGATCTGCAACGCCCCTGGGTTTGAATCAGACGCCTGATTATATGTTACTGATAGGTAGAATATATATGGGCCTATTTTTCCATTATAGTTTATCTTGTACCATGACCCTACCGTTCCGATAATATTGTAGACTGTATCTTTTCGAGCAGTACCCAATTTTGAATACCCTGTGCCCGGCCCGCTGCGCACGTTAACAAAGCTTACGCAGTTGGTGACCGTACCGGTTTGATATTCCGAAGATACATTTGCAAAAGCAATGATACTTGGATAACTTATGATCATAACAAACACTAGAACAATAAAATATGTGATAATACGATGATTCGACCTCACTATAACCCCATGTAACCCCTTTTTAAACAACTCTATTAACAATAGTAACATTGAGCATTATAGTACATAACAGGTGATAAATAGGTGTAATAATATAAATTGTTTGATATCTGCGATTACGATTGAAGTGAAAAAGATTGTAGAAGGAAATACTCCGTTAAGATAATTCTCGATGCCAACTAATCAGCAATAGTTGCAATCAAATTAATTGAAAATTCCCCAGCTCTTTAGCAAGCCATAATCTTTTTAGGTAGGAAGGTTTTTAAATATTTGGGCTCATCAAATGCTAAAAGAATTTTGAAGATATAATATAATACCAGTTAAAATTAAAAATTCACTAAGACAATAAAAAAAACCCCAGAAAACGGGGGCTTTTCATTGGTAGCGGCGATCCGACTCGAACGGATGACAGGCCGGGTATGAACCGACTACTCTAGCCAACTGAGTTACGCCGCCATATACATTACCCGATCAGACTTTCATCCAATCGGGTAATTAATTGTTGGTTGCGGGGGGGGGATTTGAACCCACGACCTCCGGGTTATGAGCCCGACGAGCTACCAGCTGCTCTACCCCGCGTCGAAACGGACGCAAGAAACATTGTATATCAAATCCTTCAATTAGTCAACAGTTTTATAAAAACATTTTTAGATATACAGGCATAATCTAATTATCTCTGACATTAAAAGCTCACGTAAAACAGGGTTTCTTATTACTCATCTTAACAAATATGTCAAAATAAAATGCGAATATTTTCTCGTCCGTTACCGCCATTCCAGCGCAATTTATATATTAAGCTTTGGGCACGGATTTCATCGCCTAAAATCTTGTATATGCTCTTTATCAATTATTTTTTTATAACTCTATGCATTTACTTCGAAACAAATGCAGCAGTATGCTACGGTTATTATGTATTACTCTATTGGCTCGAGCCAGAAATGAAATTATATTGTATTTGCTTTGTCCTGTCTGTTAATAATGATGATTCCGGCCGCCACGAGAATAGCAGCTATAAGCATTTCAGGCCCCATACTCTCCCCTGGTACTAAAATAACAGATAAAAGCGTGCCGAATAGCGGAATGGCAAACTTGAATTGCTCAACCGTTGTGGCATTATAATATTTGAGTAATATAAACCAGAGTGTAAAAGCAGTAGCTGACAGCGCGGCCATATAGACTAAAAGGGCTCCCGATATGAAATTAAACGAAAGCATCTGAGGGCTGCCGGCAAAGCCCACAGCAATCAGCATCAAACCACCAATAAAAAGCTGCCATCCGTTTAACTTGACAATATCTATTGTATCAGCGTATTTCCTGATAATTACAATAGTTAAAGCACAAAACAAAGCATGTAAGACGATAAACCCTTCGCCAGTTATAGTAAACGTAAAGCTTGTTTTTGCAATCAGTGTTAAATTTACCATCACCACGCCTGCAAAACCGCATATCAGGCCAACTCCCTTCTTCCAGTTCAAACGATCAGATTTAAACATGAAATGTGCAAATATGGCCACGATAAATACACTCATGGACGCAATCACAGACCCCTTAACACCCGTGGTATTGCCAAGCCCGATGTAATACGGAACGTAGGCGCCAACCGTCTGAAGAAAAGCAATCAACAACATCAGCGGTATTTCGGTGCGCTTTGGGGTAATCTTTATCTTCAGTTTCGCTTTCCCAAAAACAAGAACGATTAAACCCGCTAGGAAAAAACGGATACCGGCAAACAATATCTCCTGGAATTCATTTTCCATGCCGAGCTCCGCATAAGACAGCTTCATGCTGGGAAACGCGCTTCCCCATAGAAAACAGCAAAATAACGCCATCAATACCATTGCAGATCTTTTTTTAAATATGCTGTGTTTTTCCATACGCGCTCCTTTGCTTATCCGATGCATATCATATCATATTTCTATTAATATTAAAACAATGTAACATACCGTTAACCTAGTAGTTCCATAACAAAACCAATCATGAAACACTATTTAATTGTTTAATTTTGCAGAAAATAAATTGTAAATAAGTGATATTATCAGTAAATACGCCTTTCTTATTTCGACCTTTTACGAAACGTGCTATAATATCAGAGTTACTATTGTTTTTTTGAGGAAATATGAACATGAAAATCATAAATAAGCAGCCAAACTCAAATGAATGCTTTGTATGCGGCCTTAAAAACGATAAAGGACTAAAGGCTTACTTTTATGAAACGGATACCAAAGAGATCGTTGCCATATTTACACCGCACAGCCTGCATCAAAGCTATCCCGGCCGGATCCACGGGGGTATCGCAGCTTGCATTTTAGACGAAACGATAGGAAGATCTGTTCAGATAGGCAATCCTGATATATGGGGCGTTACTATCGAGCTTTCGCTGACATATAAAAAACCATTGCCGTATGATGTCGAACTCAAAGCCGTAGGCAGAATCACCAAAGAGAACCGGCTTCTTTTTGAAGGCGAGGGTGAAATCTATACACCTGACGGTCAGGTAGCGGTGTACGCCAAAGCAAAGTATGTAAAAATGACAATCGATAGGATAGCGCAGCAATTTGATCCGGATGACTGGAAAGTCCACCTCCATATTGATGACCCGTTAGAGATCAATATCCCATAAAGCAATCCACAGCCCTGCATAAAGCTATCAGCCGTTTGCAGAGCTCCCTTTTTAAAAAGCAACGACAAAATGATGTTTTAAGTTATTGGAATCGTTGACGATTACTTGAATAAAAATAAATATATAAGTCTGCCCGGAATTTCGAGCATTAAATATCTACTTTATCTGATAAGTATTCTGTTTTATAAACAATAGGAAATGATGTTGAGGAGGAGATTAAATGGCATCTATTAATGCGTCTGATCTGGTCAGCTTTGTGTTCAATGCAAAAAATGACGGCTGGGGATATGTTTATTCGGCTCAAGGCCAGCTTTATAGCCGCAGGCTCGCAGAACAATGGGGGAATGCGAACCGTGCGGGCAAAGGTTATGATTATTTTGTTAAGAAATGTTCCCGTTGGTTTGGAAAAATTGTGGTGGATTGCTCGGGACTGGTTATTGAAGCGTATCGCAGCCAAATCCCTTCATATAGTGATAAGACGGCAAACGCACTTTTTGGTAAGTCTGCTAAGAAAGGTGTACTGAATACGATTCCCGAAATACCCGGCCTTTGTGTATGGCGCAACGGTCATATCGGTATTTATATTGGATATGGGCAAGTGATTGAAGCAGGAGGTACAAATGTTGGGGTTGTCTTGTCTGCACTCAGCGCACCCGCAACAAACAAACCATGGACAAACTGGAGCATGCTTGCCGACGTCGATTATTCGGTGACTGCCGAACCACCGGCAACAGAACCGCCTGCCTGCTGGCTTGGCAGAAATCTCAAACTAACAGACCCTTATATGCACGGTAACGACGTTTCCCAAATACAAAAAGCCCTGGCAGCAATAGGTTTTTCGCCAAGCGAAATCGATGGCATCTTTGGACCTATTACACAGAAAGCCGTAATTAGTTTTCAGAAGCAGGCCAAACTCATTGTTGACGGCATCGTCGGTAAAAATACCACAAATTCCCTGCTGGGTATATGGGTTACAGACTATAACGGGAACCCTTATTGTCCGTGGAAGGAAATGCAATTAAGTTCGTTTAAGCTTAAAAGACTGTTGAAGATAAACTCCCCGTATTTACGCGGTGATGATATAAGCGATGTACAAGATGCGCTACGGATGTTTGGATTTTCTCCTGGTAATCTTGACGGAATTTATGGCAATAAAACAATGAATGCCGTGATTGAATTTCAAAAAAAGAACCGCCTGAGAGTAGACGGTATTGTCGGGAAGGAGACATCGACCGCCCTCGGAGGTATCTGGATGGGAAACTAAAAGGTTTCCATAAAAAATAGCGCCCGCCATTACGGCGGGCATAATTATTCTACGGTTCTTACAATCTGTCTGAAATAATAAATTTTTGGGGTGTTATTTTTCCAATAAGACTCTGATCGGACCGCCATCACTATCTTTATAGTGCATGAACAGCGCCGTCATTTTATACAATCCCGGATCAACATTTACAAGGTAAAGGCCTTCAACAATCGGAATACCTGCTTTGAGGAAAACCAGATGCGTATCATTATACCCGAACTTGTCAACGGAAAGATAATCGAGTCCGACAGCGCGGATGCCTTTTTTAACAAGATTTGCCGCAGCATCCGGAGTAATCGTAACATATTCTTCGATGAACTCATCTTCAAGTAAATGCGGGCCGTTCGGCGTTTTAAATAACACCATATCGCCTTTTTGAATATCGAGATTTTCCACATCTTTTAGATCGATATCCTCCCCCGACATGAAAGCAAACACTTTTGCCTTGCCAATAAAATAGTCGGCCGGCAGCTCGTCTCCTCTTTTACCGTCAATCAACATATGGAAAGGCGGATCATAATGCGTACCCGTATGCGTCCCAAAGCTTATCCTTACCAGGTTACCGTTATCACCTTGTTTCATATCGAACACTTTTGTGATCTCAACACGAGGAACACTCGGATAATTCAGCATTCCATTTCTCATCGGTACCGTAACATCAATATAACTCAAGATATCACCTCTTTCTGTTTTTTCTTATTGATTTATAAGGAGAATCATTAATCTGCCGATTTAGGCATATTTATTTTTCCCCTTTGACCCGAAACTTAGAATGCTTGTATACTGGTATATACAATAATACAGTTAAACACAGCCTGATAAATCAGCTTAAACCAGACTCTTTAGATGGATTGAACAATATTTCGAGCGCCTCATCGGTAATAGTATCACCGACTACATAAGTATCGGGCTGATCTTTAACCAGTTCATAGTATTCGGCAAGGTTATCGTTAGTAATAAATGTACTCACCATGTAATCATACGTCACTCCATCGCCCGATTTTAGCGTACGTCCTTCAGCCAGCTTTAGTGCGATTTTAAAAGCCACTGCGGAAACACTCGATGGCGCTGGCTGTGCACAGACAACAAACTCTCCGGGCGGCGCTTTTATGACAGGCACCGCTGTCGGCTGATTGTCTTGAGCCTTTTCTTGCTGACTTACCTGCTGCTCGCCAGTTTGTGATGGTATGGCGACACCTTCATTTTTCAGCGCATACCACGTTTTAATAAACCCTGCGGTTGCATCCCCACACATTACCTTTGGCAGCAAGCCCTTCTCTATCCAGGCTGTAATAACGCCATACGCCATACCTTCTTCAGTAATCACACCGTCAATTTGCCCGTTTTGTGCAATAAACGCATCCATGGATTCGTTTGCAGCATCTTTGTTCCATGACGCATAAGATGTGCCGACAGTAACAATATTGGGATTGCCCGACAGCGCACTATCTATTTCACACTTGCGTTCCTTATCGATTAGGCTGTCCTCGCTCCCTAGTATTTGCACGATATTTCCCTCGGGCAGTTTTTCGGCCATAAATTGCCCGTATTTTCTCCCCCATTCTTTATGGTTGGTAACAACATTCACAGCATACCCTTTTGAGGGTGCATTATAAGTGACAATGGGGATTCCTTCCTCAGCTGCCATAAACGATACCATATTAAAGCATTCTTCGCTCGAAGCACCCACAATGATCACATCCGCCTTGTTTTTTATAAGGCTTCTTACATTTTGCAGCTGTTGATTATAATCTCCGCCCGCATCATAGAAATAGACCTTAGCATCTCCTTGCTCTTCCGCAATGCCGGAAACTTCTTGAAGCTTGCTTAAGAGCATCTCATCAATGTCAGTTTGGATATTGCCAATCGTAATGCCAATCTTTATGCCGGGTTCGGTTTGCACCTCGGTTTGTTCGTCTGTAAACAAGCTTTCATCTGTTCCAGCAAGACCGGCCAGTACGCTCTGATCCACCCCTTTATATGCGTACTCCTGTTCCTCGTTAAATTCCCCGATTGGCACAGTTGGTTCCAAAGACACTTCCGGAGCAAAACTATTTGACTGAGCCATGGTAGCAGCTTTGCCTCCAGTAAAAAGGATGATACAAACGGCTGCGATCACCACGACGCCAGCTGCCAAAGCAATGATTTTAGAATTATTCTTAATAAAAGCCTTGATACCTCTTTTTCTTCTTCGGCTTCTCAATCGTGACATATCGCTAACGCTTATCGCCATATGAGAGGAAGATCTATATCCTTGGCTGTTCGACAATATATTGCCCGATCTTTTTCTTTTAAACTTCTTTCTAAATCTCCGCATAGATCATCAATCCTTAAATGTTTTTTATCCCCGATAAATCAAACCGCTTCATTTTGCTCGTTGTCCCATTTTTGAATCAGCGCTAGCAGTTCACGTTTCATATTCTCAGCTTGCTGCGCACTACTATTTTCCAGTTTATTTTGGGCCTGAGCAATAAGGTTTTGTAATGTCAATGTCTCAACGGATGGTTCTGTCTCTTTATACGCTGCAATCGGTACAGTCTTTTCGAACGTTTTTGTATCGAACGTAGCGAACAGATCAGGTACTAAGACATTATACCCTAGGCTGGCCAGCCGCTTTGCAAATAGCTCCGAAACTTGTTCTTCTCCATGCATAACAAAAACCTTTTCTAAACTAGTCGGAAAATGTCTGATCCAATCCAAAAGCCCTGCCTGATCTGCATGACCCGAAAAGCCTTCTATCCGCTCGATATGCGCTTTCACCTTTATCTCTTCGCCGAATATTCTAACAGTTTTATTGCCATCGAGTATGCTTCTGCCAAGTGTACCTATAGCCTGGTATCCTACAAAAATTACCGTAGAATTTTCTTTCCACAGGTTATGCTTTAGATGATGTTTGATTCTGCCTGCCTCACACATACCGCTTGAAGAAATAATAATCTTCTGGCGGTTATCGAAGTTAATAGCTTTTGATTCTTCTGCGGACTGCGCGACAATAAGAGTATCAAAAGAAAAAAATTCAATGCCTTCCGCTTTATACGCTATAGCCTCTTCATCGTAGTATCCCTTACTGCTTGAGCGGAAAATCTCTGTTGCCGCAATACCAAGAGGACTGTCTATATATACGGGAATATTATCAAGACCGTCAATACTCTTTTCTTCGAGCAGCACGGACAGACAATAGAGTATCTCCTGCGTTCTTCCAACAGCAAAGGACGGTATTACTATATTCCCTCCTGCGGCAATCGCTTTGATCAGCGTTCTTTTTAATTGCTCTCTAGTATCCAAAGACTCTACATGCAGCCGATCTCCGTATGTACTTTCCATAAAAACAAAATTGGCATCGTTGATATATACCGGGTCCTTGATAATTGGCCTATCTTTGTTACCGATATCTCCTGAGAAAACGAGCTTTTGCTGCGTATCATTTTCCCTGATAAATAGCTCTATCGAAGCAGAGCCTAGCAGATGCCCCGCGTCTACAAAACGAACATCAACGCCTTCTATTAACGTTTTTTTAACCCCATAATCCATCGGACTCAAATGCTTCGTAGCTGTTTTTGCATCTTCTACCGTATATAATGGCGGTATAATAGGCTTCCCCGCCCGAATACGCTTTCTATTCTCCCATTCGGCCTCCATCTCCTGAATATGCCCAGCGTCAGGGAACATAATCGAGCAAAGCCTTGCCGTCGCTTCAGTACAATAAACCCTGCCTTTAAACCCTTTCTTGACGAGCAGAGGTATCATTCCAGAGTGGTCAATATGGGCATGTGTTAATAGCAAAATATCAATTTCCTGTGCATCAAAAACAAAACCATCTTTTACAGGTGCGTTTTTTGCGTCTCTGCCCTGTCTCATGCCGCAATCGATAAGAATCTTTTTGCCTTCGGTTTCAATTAGCGTACAAGACCCTGTTACACATTTTGCCGCTCCCAAGAAAGTGATATTCATGTATTATCCCCCGATCTTAATACAATTGTAACAAAAAACCTATCCAAATAAAAGGGGATATTTTTATTAACATACCCTTAGAATTTTACCGTTTTGATATGAACCATCATTATTATACATCAAATTTTTAAAAAGTGCCACAATCGTTAACAAAAGACGCCTTTTGATACATTCTAATATTTTGCCGGGCTATAATTGGATGATTTGAAACTAAACTTAATTTGTTAATAATATATAAAGGCTGCCCAAAAAAAGAGGCGTCGAATGTAATCTTCTAAAACCTCATTCCTTATTTTGCCTAACAACCCTGCATTGATATTTTTTTGAGACGGTATCAAGATATATCATCAATCCTTCTGTATACCCAATAATCTCTGTATCACAAGCGCGGCTTGTCACTTTATCGATAATATCTGAATCATACTGTTTCTTTTCAATCTTAAGTCCGTGCTTTTTTTTATATACGGCAATCTTTTTAACAATATCCATGCGCTTTTCAAAAAGCTCGACAATTTTTTTGTCGATGAGATCAATCCTGTGCGTCAGGTTATCCAGCATATCCAATTTATTTCTCCTGAATTTTATTATACGAGTATGGCAAGGCTAAAAACCCGATACATACATATTCGCATCATTTATCATGGCAGGGTCTTAACCTAAGGCGGCTGCTGTGTAAGCCTTTGCGTATATGCATATCTTTAGACTTGCTTACATTCGATCACTATGCTTTGTCTAAAACAGCAATATTTTCACCCATAGTATGAAGTGTTGCCAATACTCATTATACCGTTATCATTATTATGCAACCCGTCGGCGATTTTTATTACATACCCCAAGCTCATAGATCCGCAAAAGACTCCAAAGCTTTGATAAGCCCTTTTTAATATATACTTCGTGAAATAGCCTCAGTTATATTGATTTTAATTTATAAAGCAATTATTCATGTCTAAGTGCTTCTACCGGATCAAGCTTTGAGGCCTTATAAGCCGGGATCAGACCGAATAGTATACCAATTGTTGCGGAAAACAGTACACTTAGTGTTGCAGCCGATCCCGATACTTCCGCTTGAATTCCAATAACATTTCCCGAAATTTTGGTCAAAATAACACCGATGGCAATGCCCAGCAAACAGCCGAGCAGTGCAAAAAACAAAGCTTCCGCAAGGAATTGACCAAGTATATGATGTTCGCCCGCTCCTAAAGCCTTTCTAATCCCAATCTCTCTTGTCCGTTCTTTAATTGTGACCAGCATGATGTTCATAATTCCGATACCACCAACCAGAAGCGCGACACCCGCAACTGCACTGACAACAACCGTGAAAATGTCCAGTATCTTTTGCGCATTCGCAATTTCCTTTGTCAGATTTATTATCTTTAAAGAACCTTCTCCGTATTTATTAAGCAGTACAGATACACTTGTTTTGATTACGTAATCAAGCGTATCCGATCCTGAAGCCGTTACCGATATCTCATCCACATATTTACTTGAAAACATGCTAATAAAAGTTGTAATTGGTATGTAGCATTTTCCTGAAAAAAACGAAGAATAGATAGTCTGGTCTTCTTTTTCCACACCGATTACGGTAAATTTTTGGCCGTTAATACTCACTTTCTGTCCTTCTGCACTCTTGTCGCCAAAAAGCTTATCTTTTGCCTGTTCACTGAGCACAACGACACGCCTAGTGTAGCCGATATCACTTTCGGTAAGGCCTCTGCCCTCAAGATATGTCATCTGTTCCATATTAAAAAGTGCTTCGGTTGTACCGACCACATCCGATTGAAGCTGCACTTTTTGATTGGACAGAAACGCTTTTTGGTAAGCTGAGGGCGCCACATCTTTTATTCCGTTTATCTCTTTTAACATTTCAGCATCCGACATCACCAGCATTTTATTAGGACCGCGCACATCATTTGGAAATAGCCATATCCTGTTAATACCGAACTTCAATAGTTCATTGTTTATCATTCTTTGCCCACCGTTACTGACAGATATAACGGTGATCATTGATGCCACGCCTATCATTATACCAATTATTGTTAGAACAGTCCTCAGACGATTCTTTTTTATCTGATGTATCGCAATAGTTATATAATCTCTGAGTCTCATTAACCCTCCATGTGGCCAATGATATGCCCGTCTTTCAGCATAATTAATTCCTTTGCTTTGTCAGCCACACTTTTTTCATGAGTAATCAGCACAATCGTCGTTCCCTGTTCATTCAGATTCTTTAGCATACAGACAATCTCTTCTCCTATTTTGCTATCTAGGTTTCCCGTTGGCTCGTCCGCCAGTATCAAACTCGGAAAATTGACAAGAGCCCTTGCAATGGCCACTCTTTGACGCTGGCCACCTGAAAGCTCGCTGGGCAAATGAGATGCCCGGTTAGATAGCCCCGTCATCTCTAAAAGTTCTGCCGAACGGCGTCTTCTCTCTTTGAGAGGCGTTCCCGAATAAATCATAGGAAGCTCGATATTTTGTTTTGCTGTCAGCGATGATAGAAGATAGAACGACTGGAATATGAAACCAATGCATTTGTTTCTCAGATGAACTTTGTTTTGTTTTGACAGTCTTTTTACGTCTGTCCCATTAAACAGATAATCTCCTTTTGTTTGGGTATCAAGACACCCGAGAATATTCATAAGCGTTGTTTTTCCGGATCCCGAAGCACCCATAACAGCAAGAAAACCGCCTTTTTTCAGTTTTAACGTAACATCTTTGACCGCATGAACAGAAGCTTCACCCCGGCCGTAGGTCTTGCACAAATTTTTAACTTCAATCATAAGCAACCTTAAGACCTTCCTTTATATCCTGGGGTGACAAAACAACTTTTTCTCCGGCACTAAGACCGCCGAGAATCTCTATATTAAATGTATCTTCAAAGCCTTTTTGCACCGCCCTTTTTTCCAAAATATCATTTTCTCCAATAACAAACACATAGCCATCTTCCGTAATGCAATCAATTGGCAGCGCAAGTACATTCTTTTTTTGCAATAATATGATTTTTAGATCGACGATCGCTCCCGGCATTTTATTAAAACCCTTATCTGGCGTGATCTCAACCTTTGCCATTGTTTCATAAGCCGAAGTATTACCAATATTAGAAGCTGCTTCCCCAATTTTGGTCAGAGTGCCTTTAAATTTTCCTTTCTCAGTTGTAATGCTAACAGCCATTCCGGTTGACAAGGCACTGATATCTTTTTCATAAATATACCCACATATCCGCGTGTTTTTTGTATCTGCGATAACCATGGCGGGTATCCCCGGAGACAGTACTTCCCCAGTGTTGATGTTAACGGAAATCACTGTACCTTTCATAAGGCTTTTATATGCCATATTTTCCATTTCTTGCTTTAATCTCTGTATAGAAAGTTCCGCCAGAGCAAGTTCATCATCAGATACCTGTACGTTGGATAACGATTGCTGCATGCCGGATCCAATGAGATTATTAAGGCTCATATCGCTTAGCGATGCGGCTATTGCCGATACATTTTGACTTATCTGTCCAGAAAATACTCTATTGAAGGATTCATAGTCATATCCGGTGGTCTGTGATAAGGCCAGCGCAATTTTTGCTTTTTCTTCGGTCAGATCCATAGTAGATGATTGTGCCATGGCCATTTTGGCCGCTGAATCACAAAGGACCTGGTAGTTCAATTCCGCCTCTTTTAGCAGGCACTCGGCTTCTGATGTATCAAGGTCAAAAAGTGCTTCCCCCAAGCCCACCTTGCTTCCTTCAGTAACATATATCTTTTTTATCGTTCCGCCTGTTTTGCTCATGACACTATACATTTGTTCTGGAATAACTTCTCCGGAGAACTCCAGAGAATTTTGAAGATCCATATATTTGACCTCGCTAAAACTGACCATTGTAACCGTTTCGCCATTGTTGAAATATAAGAACCAGCCAGCTGCAATAACTGCCAACACGACAATTAATAGCATCAGTTTTCTCATAATATACCCCCTTTTTTCAATGCGTTCGTCTGATTTTAGTTTGGCAAAAACAAGCCTACGTTATTCGAAAATAGATGTTGCATTTTTATGCATTTTTATGTATAATTATAAATATCATTAACCGGAGGACCCTTATATTGCCAAAAGTAACCGTGGTTGGGGCGACAGGATATGCCGGCGTAGAGCTGATGCGCATACTGTCTGGCCACAAAAAAACAAAAATCGTCCATGCGGTATCAAAAAGCTTTGCGGGTAAGCATCTTGGAGATATTTTTCCCAGTTTTAAAAGCTGTGATTATCAGCTTGAAGAGATGGATGCAGACGCTATATGTACTGACAGCGATATCGTATTTACATGCCTGCCGCACGGAACATCTGCTAAGGTTATCCCTTTGTTTTTAGAGCGCGGTATGCGTGTAATCGATCTGTCGGGTGATTTTCGTTATACTGACGCGTCTGTATACGAAACCTGGTACAAAATGCCGCATACAGCACAGCATCTTCTTAAAGAAAGCGTATATGGTATGCCCGAGATTTACCGAGAGCATATCGCTGCATCTAGGCTAATCGGCAACCCTGGCTGTTATACTACCTGTGCTATCCTCGCTCTTTATCCGCTTCTTAAAACCGGGGTTATCGAAACGGACGGGATTATCATCGATGCAAAATCGGGTACAAGCGGCGCAGGGCGGAGCGATAATGTAATCTATAGCTTTTGTGAGGTCGATGAAACCGTAAAAGCGTATGGCATTGCGTCACATAGGCATACATCCGAAATCGAACAGGAACTCTCTTTTGCTGCCGGAAAACCCGTTGCACTGTCATTTACGCCGCATCTTCTTCCAATAAAAAGAGGCATTATCTCAACTATATACGCTATACCCAAAAAAGGTGTGGGCAGAAATCAAATTATTGACGCTTATAACATCTTTAAAGACGAACCTTTTATACAGGTTTATAAAGATACCCTTCCTGAAATCAAAAATGTTGCCGGCAGCAACAACTGTGCAATCGGTTTTGTTCTCGATTCTAGGGTCAACAAGTTGGTGATAATATCGTGCCTAGATAACCTTATTAAAGGAGCGGCCGGACAGGCCGTACAAAATATGAATATAATGTGCGCTCTTGATGAGCGAGAAGGACTTAATGGTATTGGATGGTACTTATAATGGACAAATATTATGAAAAAGCAGGAATACTAATAGAAGCTCTGCCATATATCCAGCATTTTTCCGGAAAAACGGTCGTAATCAAATATGGAGGGGCAGCAATGCTGTCAGACGAACTTTCGGAAAAAATCATGCAGGACATCACGCTATTAAAATACGTTGGTGTCAACCCTATCGTTGTGCACGGCGGTGGCAACGATATCAACAAGATGCTTAAAAAATTTGATATCTCCTCCGAATTCCATAACGGCCTTCGGATAACAAACAAAGCCACTATGGATATCGTGCAGATGGTGCTGATGGGCAAAATCAACAAGGATATCGTATCGCAAATCATCGTTGCAGGCGCGAAAGCAATCGGTCTTTGCGGCAAGGACGCGTCATTGATACAAGCGGAAAAACTAACGTCCGAAGACGGATATGATTTAGGGCATGTCGGGCGAATAACAGGCATCAATACGAAGCTATTAAATTTTTTGGCAAATGACGAATACATCCCGGTGATCGCGCCTATCGGCGTCGGCAAAAACGGTGAAAGCTATAATATTAACGCCGATATCGTGGCCGGAGAGATCGCAGCGGCTCTGCGTGCGGAAAAGCTAATGTTCCTCACCGATACCGATGGTATTAGACGGATACCTAATGATCCAAATACGCTGATATTTGAAATTTCAATCGATGAAATCTATCAATATATCAAGAATGGCATCATATCCGGAGGAATGCTTCCCAAGGTAGAAGGCTGCATCAAGGCAATTAGAAGCGGTGTCAAACGAACGCATATACTAAACGGTACGATCCCGCATCCGATTATCCTTGAGATATTTACGGATACCGGTATCGGAACAATGGTAAGGGAGTAACATATGAAAGCCGAGGAAATCGCAAAACTGGATGAACAATATTTTATGAGTGTTTTCGGTAAACGTTTGCCTATAAGTTTTGAGAAAGGCGAGGATGTCTATTTGTTTGATACCGCGGGCAAGAGGTATACGGACTTTTTATCAGGCATTGCCGTCTGTTGCTTTGGGTATTCCGACGATGGCTATAAGCAAACACTTAAGCATACAATTGACAATCTGATGCATACGTCAAACCTGTTTTATATCGAGATTCAAGCAAAGCTGGCTGCACTTCTTTGTGAGGCAACAGGTTATGACAACGTGTTTTTTTCAAACAGCGGCGCAGAAGCTGTTGAAGGCGCTTTGAAACTGGCACGTAAATACCATTACGCGGCCAAAAGTCCGAGGACAGAATTCGTTACTATGAAAAATAGCTTTCACGGACGCACGCTCGCAGCGCTGGCAGCAACCGGTCAGGAGAAGTTTCACGAAGCATTTAGGCCTTTGATCCAATCGTTTACATATGTTGAACCAAATGACACCAGCGCTCTTCAACAAGCCGTTAGCGAAAGAACTGCCGCAGTGGTCATAGAGCCGATTATCGGCGAGGGCGGCATCATACCTATAACACCCGAATACTACGCTGCAGTGCGTACAGCCTGCGACAGATGCGGTGCACTGATGATCGCGGATGAAATTCAGACAGGAATGGGACGTACGGGTGCGTTTCTTGCTTCACCCGCTCTAGGCGTAAAACCGGATGTGGTCGTACTTGCAAAATCGCTGGGAGGCGGTATGCCGATAGGGGCATTTCTAGCTCATGGAAAAGCAGCCAACGCGTTAGCTGTGGGCGACCACGGCTCGACTTTTGGCGGCAACCATCTAGCCTGCGCAGCAGCATACTATATAACAAACAAGCTTCTTCAAACAGACACCCTCCTTTATGTCGCTCAGACGGGCGCATATTTTATAAGACGGCTGCTTGATTTAAAAAAACAGTGCACAGCTGTAGTTGATGTTCGCGGCAAAGGGTTGATGCTTGGCATAGAGCTTAAGCAGTCGGTATCAGCAAAAGATTTGCAGAAAAGGCTGCTTAGCTTAGGGTTTGTCACCGCTACCGCCGGGGGGAATGTACTGCGGTTTCTCCCGCCGTATGTGATCCAAAACCGGCATGTCGATAGCCTTATCGATGCGCTTAAATCTATTCTTTTAACCAAGTTTTAAGAGGATACAGTATGTCCAAAGACTTGCGCATACCGCAATTATTGAAAGGAGACCCCGAACCATCGGGGTGGATCAAATGGATCTGATATCTTACAAACCAAAAAAAAGTTTTTCTCAAAAACACCTGCTCCGTCTTTCAGATTATTCCCGGGACGAGATACTGCAGGTACTAAGCCTTGCCTTAAAGCTGAAAAAGCAGATGAAAGAAGGACTTATGCCCCCCATATTGGCCAGAAAGATATTGGCGATGATATTTACCAAAAGTTCAACGCGCACAAGAGTATCTTTTGAAGCGGGAATCTATCAGCTTGGCGGCATCGCACAATTCCTTAGCAGCAGCGATATTCAGCTTGGCCGTGGAGAGCCGATATCTGATACAGCAAAGGTATTATCTCGCATGGTTGATGGCATCATGATCCGGACGTTTAAGCAGAGCGATGTGGAAGACCTTGCAAGATACGGCAGTATACCCGTTATCAACGGGCTGACTGACCTGCTTCACCCCTGCCAGGTACTTGCCGACCTGATGACATATTATGAGTATAAAGGCAGCTTTAAGGGCAAGCTTGCGTTTATCGGAGACGGTAACAACGTTGCCAATTCCCTGCTTGTCGGCTGCGCAAAGCTCGGTCTTGATATCACAGTCGCATGTCCGAAAGGGTGTGAGCCTAATAGCGAAGTGCTATCTTCTGCCCGGGCTGCTGCGCAAAAAAGCGGCTCGTGCATAGTTATTACAGATAACCCCAAAGAAGCAGTCAGCGATGCAAGCGCCGTATACACGGATGTATGGGCCAGCATGGGACAGGAAGCAAGCGCTGAAGAAAAATACAAGTATTTTACCGGATATCAGGTGAACACAGAGTTAATGTCACTATGCAAAAAAGACGTGATCTTTTTACATTGTCTGCCTGCACACCGAGGTGAAGAGGTAACAGCTGACGTCATAGACGGCCCGCACAGCGTAGTATTTGACGAAGCGGAAAACAGACTTCATGCCCAAAAAGCCGTTATGGTATTGTTGATGCAGGACAGGTAATTAACATGTACAGTATCGTTTTTAAAAAAGCATCCTCGCAGGATGTTAAGGAAATAAGGCGCATTACCCGAAAGGCGTTTGAAAACTACGCCAAAGAGATTGGTAAAAAAGATAAGGTTGACGCGCTGCATGAAACGAATGATCAGATACTGCAAGATATTCAGTACAAACATGTATATCGTTGCGAAGTAGACGGGGAAACGGCGGGAGCCGTCAGATTTGAAGTTCTTGACCAGAGCATTGCCTATCTTTCAAGGCTCGCCGTCGATCCCGACATACAATCCCTGGGTATCGGCGGACTGCTGTTAGAAAAGGTCCGGCAGGAATGCGTAGCGCTAGGCGTTCGAGCCATAACACTATATACTGCGAGCAAGATGCGGTCTGCCGTCGCTTTTTACCTGAAAAACGGATATTATATTCACTCAATCACGCGGGATAAGGAATATATTCGTGCATTCATGGTGAACGAGCTAACCAACATGGACGAACTTTTCGATTATGAAAGCATTGTACAAAGAGGTAGGCAAACGGCCCCTTTAGTCTAACCGCCGTAAAAGATATCCTGTTGGATGCAGCCGTTTTCGGTATGCTAACAAGGAACGAGACAATCAGCGAAACCGCATATACGGCAGATAGACTACCATATACCGTCCGTAATAACACATCATTTGCAAGGCAAGTTCTGGAATTACCGCACCAAGACCGTAACAACAGCCTGCACGTTTATATTCATATCAGACGTCGCCGGATTGAGGTCCGATATAATGGAAGTAGATATATATAACGACCAGTGCTTTGCACAATGGAAAACGCAAACAGCGAAACGATAAGAGCCACCAATATTACCGTCTGCGCAGTTTTTTTGCCAAATTTGTCCGCGAGCATGAATGATCATCAATGTGAACCAGTTTAGATTGTTATAACATAAACGGTTGTTCAGCTAGCATATCCCTTAAAGACAAACGAAAGGGAGTAAGTTAATTTGTCTGTTCAGGTTTTGCGACAAAGCAGTATACAAAGAACAGTAGCACAAACAATAACGCAGGAAGCATCTGTGAGATAAATACTCCGAAATTGTCAGCGACCACCCCGATAAGCGCCGGAATAACGGCCATAGAAATTCCGCCAGTGCCTGACAACAGAGCGATAGATGTTCCCGAGTATTCCAAATGGCGTTTTCCTCCCTGTCCTAGCATAATGGAGAACTGACCTGAATACGATAACCCCATGAGAACGATGATAATCCATGCGAACGCCTCGCCTGAAACAAACGCGGAAGCGAATGTCGACAAAGCAGCGCCAACCGCAAGCACACCCACTACGACCCGCGAGCTGACTTTCTTTAAGATAGGCAAAGTAGCGATGCGCCCCAGCGTAATCGATAGCCAAAATACCCCAATTGCCAAAGATGATTTTAATACGGGAAAACCAAGGTTGACATTCATATATTCGGACATCCATCCCCAACCGCTGCACTCGGCTCCGGAATAAAAAAATATACTTAAACACACAAGCATATAACGCCAGTCTTTAACGATTTTTTTGATACCTTTGAAGGATATTCTGCTTGTTATATCGGTTCTTGGTATTCTTACTAAAAATGATAATAGCAAAACAACAACACATACAACGGAAAGCCCGAGATAAACTGTCCGCCACGGCACATTATTTGACAAGCAGATTCCGGCGATAACCGGGCCGGCCATCGCTCCTAGGCCGTAATACACTCCGTTAAAGTTAATATACTTGTCCGACGCGTTCTGATTAAGATCCGATATGATTGAAATCGATATGCTAGAGAGCGGGCCGCAGCTTCCGCCTGCGAAAAACATAACTACAAGTGCCATACTAAAGCTTTGTATTATCGAAAATAGATACAATGCAATAATGAGTGATACGAATATACCAGTAAGTACTATTCTTTTCCCAAATTTATCCGCAAGGATACCACATACGATGATCAGCACCGTAAAACCGGCAAACTCCGCCGTGTACATGAGCCCTGATTGTGAGAGCGTCAAATGGAACTCTTCTGCAAGCTCCGCGAGCATTGGTCCTATAACCGTCATCAACGCAGCAGCTAAAAATGAAATCAAAAAACATATACTAGTAGAAAGAAAGCGTCTGTTCGGCATGTCAGTCTCCTTATGTTTGTATTGTGAAGTATCCTTAAAATAGATAATTACGTTATAATTATTTTGCATGGTGTTATAGCACTCATGATTTATTTTCTATTTAAAAACATTCAGCTATTATCATGCAGCTTGCCTTTTAAGAAGGCCAGACCCTTGTCTACAAAACCATACCATAATATTGAATAGTATAACATACATTACTGTCAATACGTTAAATAAAATTTCATATATTAGATACTTAAATTAAAACATTCAATATTATACAATACCTACTTCAATCTGGATGCTTTGATTTGACTATCATTTCATGGGTGCTAAAAAAATACGCTGAAAGGCTGGCAGATATCTAAATTTTTCACTGCGTATTCTTCAAAAATCACCTGGGGATTGCGTATATCGGGTATTGAAAAAGGCACAATAACCTATGCCACTTTCGATCGTTCATCCCATTTCCGCCGACAATAACAAATAACTTTCTTTTATTTTGATTAGCTGATAACGAATATCATTTTTGATTCAGTGCATTTGTCATGAAATCTATTTATCGTATGCAAAACTGCTTGTGTTTGGCGATTAGTCTATATTCGTAGAGTAACCATAGCACAATACGCCAGCAGCGTTAATTTTTGCGTTTTGCCCAATCGTAATAGCCGCTGCGAGATACGCCCAAGCCGCTACACATAGTTTATATGACACACTGCTCCTGCTGGTATATGATGCCGTAGATTGTTTTTTTATCGACCTTCTTTCTTCCACGGAAAGAAACTCAATTTCCATCTCGAGCTCTCAATACGCTCACATAATCTTTACCTGTCTTTTCATCTCGGGCAGAGGCCCGCCCGAGATGATTCCCCAATAACAGTCTATTGGCAGTACGTTATAGCCGAATCCAGCTATTCCCTTTCCAGCGGTATGCCGGTTTGCTTCGCTATAATAATCGGCCTCATATGATAAGCCCCCTTACATGTGTTATTCTGCCATGCGAGGGGAGGCACTATCATAAGTAAACGCCTTCTTTTTATTGCGCGTCATATATTTTTATTGTACTTGGTTATTATCATCCGGCAAATATTACGCTGCCTCAAATTGTTCTAAACGTTTCGTATTCACATAGTGTTTCATCCCTGGCTATGCCTTCTATGAAAAAGGCGGAGCTACATTCAGAAAAGTGCCTGTAACTAAAATCTTGTATCGTACTGCTTATTCTCCTTAAGGATATCCTCGAGGATATTTTTTGCTACCGTCTCGCTATGTATAAAAGGATCGATGAGCAATGACTGCAACGCTAGGTTTTTATCACCCATAGCACTAGCGTCCGCCGCCATCAGCGCAATCCTGCCATTTAGCTCGCATATAGCAGCTGCACCCGCTGGCAACTTGCCAACCTTTGTATGGGCTGCATAATCGGGACCGATAACACCACAGGTTTCCACGATAATATCTGGCGAGAGGTTCTCGATAGTACCACCGTTTACTGTGTTAAACGCTGGGAAATATTTGGGTTCGCCATTGAACATATAACGGCTGATCTGTGTGCTCATCCAGCCCGTTCGACGTTGCTTAATGAAGGTCTGGGCTGACTCTCTATCACCTATCTTGGCAGCAATCTGCGCCCATGCATCTTTGTCTCTGCCACCGAACCAATCTTTGACGGGAAAGGGATAGAGCCCGCATCGCTCTTCGTTGCCTTTGTCCGCGCTCCAGCAATAGTCTGCTACATGGCTATCGGCCGGCGTAGCAAACAGACCAAAGTTGCGATAGACCTCCGTGCAGTACCTGTAACCCGCGGGAATATCCGACAGTTTGGCTGTGTCGAGTATGCTCCTCAGTTTAGGATAGAGATCTTCACCCGTGTTGGCATCACGTACATCTAGCAGCCACATCATATGGTTAACGCCTGCCTGGCGAACAGTGACGTTACCTGCCGGACACATGAACTCACGTTCCACAGGATCGGCCGATTTCATGCTCTCATCACGGTCGGTCATATCTAATATCTGCTCGAGCGCCATCTGTACCAGCTCGTGGCCATAGCAATAGCCGACAACCTTAGTCTTACTATGGCGCATGACCGCAGCCTGTATCCTCGCAAGAGGATTGTTATCCAGCACTAACCATGCGTCTGGGCATAGTTCCTCCATATCCGCCGCTATATCCAGTGCCAATGGAACATGTCTCATAGCCATAGAAAGACCGGACGGACCGGTCGTGTGGAATTCATATGGGTTAAGACCGTTCTTCTGGCAGATCTCAAGCTCCCTCGCCCATGCATGCATGTAGTTCACAGCCGCAAACATATATACCACTGAGGCTCCGGGCAGCATATCGCGTCTCTCACCGCTTCCAATGAACTCGACGTCCCAGCCCATGATCGCGTTAAGCTTCTTGCCAATATTCATTACTTCCTGTAAGCGCTCCGGTTTTCTGTCCACAAGAGCTATGGTGCACCCTCGGAAATCTTCATATTTGAAGATCTCCTGCAGAAAAAACTCGGTATATTGGCTTCCCGATCCTATCAAAACGATTTTGTTTTTACTGCTCATTTACCTTCTCCTTTACTTCTTTCTATTTTTTCTTGCATAATTTATCAATATTGCTACGACAACCACGCCGTATATTATTTTTCTTACCGGTTCACCCATCTTAATAGTCATCAGCATAGCCTCAAGTATGGTCAAAAAGATGACGCCCATCACCGCGCCGATATAATCGCCCTTACCGCCCGAGAGCGATATTCCGCCAACGACTGCCGCTGCGATTGATGGCATGACATATCCCGAGCCGGTCTCTAGATTGTTGGGAGTAGACATATAACCTAAAAGAAACATCCCTGCCAACCCGCACACCAGACCCGAAACGGCATATACCAAAGCCCGTACCTTTTGCGTGTTGACACCCGAGAGTTCCGCTGTCATCCTGTTTGCACCCACGCCGTACAGCATGCGTCCAAGATTAGTGCGCTTGGTCAATATCATCACAATAACGATTGTAAGAACCCATACCCAGATCATATTCGGCAAATAAAGTATCTCACCGTAGACAAATCTTGAGAGTGATGGCGGCGCCATGCCAGTAGGAAAGCCGCCCGTAAAGATGAGCATTACCCCAATAATAACACTGCTCATCGAAAGGGTCATAATGAGTGGGGGTATTTTAAGTACCGCGACCCCTATACCGTTTATAAGTCCAAATACCGCGCAAATTAAAAGAGATAGTATCGACGCATACCAGAAATTATCGCTATTATACGCGCAAAGCTGTGCAATGAATATCATCGAGAACTGGAGTATCGAACCGACAGAGAGATCTATTCCCCCGCTGTCCACAACCATAACCACCATCTGCGCTAACGTAATTATACCGAGGAAAGCCGCAATCATCAGCAGATTCAATATATTTGACGGTGCAGCAAAACCCGGGGATATGATCTGCCCTATTAATAGCAGCAATACAGACATTATAACCGCCATAAAAGTATTGGACCGCATTATCTTTTTGAATGTTGCATTCTTTGCCGTTGCATTCATATCTGCCACCACCTTATATCGTGCGTTTCTTCAGATTGGGTATCGCAATAATGAATAGTGCTACGATCACGATCAGCCCTCTGATCATATCCTGATAATACGACTGGATACCCGCGAAGTAGATGATGTTGATGACGAATATCATAATACACCCACCTAATCCCGCCCCAAGTATCCTGCCCTTACCGCCAGACAGCGCTATGCCACCCATGATGGCCGCCGCAATTGTCGTCAGTGCGTAGGTGCTGCCTAGACGGAAATCCCCCGCGCCTGTCTGCCCCGTAACTATTATCGCCGCCAGCCATACAAAGAACCCGGATAGCAGAAACGCAAAGAATTTAATACGTTTAGGGTTTATCCCCGAGGCCATAGCTGCGTTTTCATTTCCACCTACTGCATAAATGTATCTGCCCAGCTTTGTTTTGGAAACAAGCCACCAGATAAACCCCACTACGGTAAGTATAAATACAGTTATCGGGAACACTCCCCCGATACGGTAGGAATATATCCTAGGCAGCCACTTTGGAATATAACCACCCGGTACCGGCAATACCAGAAGCGTTATGCCAACGAGCATCGTCGAGACTGCAAACGTTGCAACCATCGATGGCAGCTTAAGGTATGCTACTAAAAGTCCGTTGAGCGCACTCACCGCTAGCATGGCTATAAGGCTTAACAATAGCCCGTAGATCACAGACCCTGCCGTATCACCCAGAGTCACTGCCAAGATGCAATTAATAAGTGATATCGCCGCGCCTATAGAGAGATCAATGCTGCCCGAGAGTATTACGATGCCCTGCGCTATTGTCGCAACAATTATTGGCGTCATAACTGATAGATTACCGTATATGGTATCCGATGAGAAAAATCTCGAATCCAATATCACATTAACGATGAATATAATCGCGAATATTGAAATACCGGCGAAAAGTGGGCTTTTTGTTAGCTTGACGATTTTGTCGCGAAGTTTCTCCATTTATTCTCACCTCTTTCATTATGCAAGTTGAGTGCCGCCTTGACGAGTTTTGCGTCAGAAAGCTCATCTTTCTGTATCTCTGCTACTATGCTGCCCTCGAACATGACAAGCACTCTATCACAGATGTCAATGAGCTCATGGTTATCGCTAGCGTACAATACTACAGCCTTGCCGTTTTTCGCGAAATCCTTGCAGATCCCGTATAGCTCCCGCCGTGCCTCAACGTCTATACCCTTTGCCGGATCGGAGAGCAGCAGTACTTCGGGGTGCTGGTTTATCCACTTTCCGAGCACCACTTTTTGCTGGTTTCCGCCCGATAGGTTATTTGCTTTTATCTCGAAATCATGCGGCACAAGAGATATCTTGTCTAGTAACGCATCAGTATGCTTTTTGAGCATATTGATATTAAGGAAAAAAGGTGACTTCTTTTTGCAGAATTCGGGATATAGTAGATTGTCAAA
>JBMNOU010000045.1:0-13608 GCA_050943215.1 Christensenellales bacterium
GTAAAGTCCAAAAATAACCCTTCCTGATGTCTATCTCCCGGTACCAGCACTACACCGTTTCTGATAGCCCTTTTAGCGCTACGCCATTTTGTTTTCTTTCCTTTGTAATATATTTCGCCGCTGCTTTTTTGCATAAAGCCCGAAAGGGTAAGCAACAACTCTTCCTGTCCCATTCCCTGAAGCCCGCTTATGCCTACAATCTCACCTTGTGCAACCGAGAACGAAATATCGTAAAGCGTCCTTTTCACTCCTAGCCCGTCTACCTCGAGGATGGTATCGCCCTTTTCAATATCGGCATCCGCTTGACGCGCCGCTTCCTCGTCTTTGCCGGTAATGGCTCGTAGTATCGCCCTATTAATATCCTTTTCATCAATAGAAGAAAGGTCAAGCGACGCTACCGTCTCTCCATTACGCAGTACCACTACGCTGTCACACAGCTGTGTTACCTCCCACATCCTGTGGGAGATAAACACAACCGACGTACCCTGCTTTTTGATCTTTCCGATGATATCGAACAGCATGTTTACCTGAGTAAACTCGAGTGATGCCGTCGGCTCATCAAGAATGAGCAGTTTGGGCTTTTTGGAGATAGCCTTGCATATCTCCACAAGTTGTTTTTGAGAAGGCGACAGTTCGTTTACCTTTTTGTCTTTGAGGCCGGATAGTTCGAACATCTCGAGCAATTTTCTTGCCTCTTTGATGCACGAAGAATTGTCTATTAATATACCCCTCAACTTCTCATTGCCGAGACATATGTTCTCCCAGACCGTCATCTCACTCACGAGACTCAGGTTCTGATGCGCCATTGCTATCCCCGCATCGCCTGCTTCTTTGGATGACGCAAACGCGACTTTTTTTCCGTTAAATATCATCTCACCGCCATCGGCTTTGTATAATCCGGAGATTATACGCGAAAGCGTCGTCTTGCCTGAACCGTTTGCACCCAGCAGTCCGCAGACCGCACCTTCTTCTATTGAGAGATCAGCTTTTGCAAGCGCGGTAACACCACCAAAATGCTTTTCGATCCCTCTTACTTCCAACCTGCTCATGCTAAAACCTCCAAGTCAGGATATCCTGATACCTACTATTTGAACAGCGCGTCGAGGTCTTCCTCGCTTAGCCACTCATCAGGATAGTAGGAATCCGGACGACCTTCCGTTACTACATACTTATTGTAAAAATCCTGGAAGTTGTTTTCATCCACCGTCACGCCTGCCGCATAGTAGTAGGTATTGCCGTTAATCCACTCACCGGTAAACTCCTTACCCTGGGCCAGTCTGACTGCAAAGCCAAGTGCTGTCGCACCAATTCCCGGCGGATTGACCGTACCATAGGATATAAAGTTCGGATGCTCTTCGAGTATCGCCTGCCATTCTTTGAGGCACGCTACCTGCGTCTCGCCCGTAGTGATGATGCTGTCCAGCTTCTTTGCGGACCTGAGCGCATTAAACACGCCGACTGCCATGCCGTCCATCGAGAGTATTCCCTTTAGGTTGGGGTTGGTCGCAATAACTTGAGAGGCTGCCTTTTGCGCACCGGGGTTATCCCAGTTGCCCACTGCTGTGCTGACGATCTCTATGTTCGGGTATTTCTCGATAGCGTCGTTCCAGCCTCGAACGCGGTCGTCGTTCGCTGGATGTCCAGGCAAACCTTCGATGTAGGCCAGCTCGCCTTCCTCGCTCATGGCTTTGCATAGCCAATCGGCGAAGCCGTAGCCCCAGGTATAATGGTCAATTGTGACGTTATATACACCTTCTGCCGATATCGCTTGGTCAAAAGCAACGACAAGCACTCCCTTTGCCAAAGCCTCTTCCGCGACCTCGTTTAGCCCGTCAGCCGAAATGGGGTTGATGAGCAGCACATCGATACCGTCGTTGACCATATTTCTGATCTGTGTGATCTGCGCATTAACGTCTGTACCAGCATGCTGAATTATAAGTTCACCTTCAACCCAACCTCTGCCTTTGTAGTTTTCAAAAACGCGCTGCATGTCATCGATCATCTGTGCTCTCCACGGAAACATAAACGTATTTGAAAGACCGACCTTTAGGGGTTTTACCGCCTCAGGTGTTGATGTATCCTCGGTTGCCGATGCTTCCGGTACCGATGCTGGTGTCGTTATCTCCGCGGGCGCTGCTGCCGTAGGCTCTGCCTCGGGTACAGTAGCCGGTGTACATGCTGCTAATACGAATGCCGCGAAAAGAACCACGACCATCATCCATGAGATTTTTTTCATTTTTTATTCCTCCTTCATAGATTTTTCTTATGGAGTTTTTATTCCAAACTTAAATACCATTGCTCTAAGTGCCGCTTTAGCTCTTTAAGCCCAGGACTTTTGCCATAAGATATGTAATAGCTAGAAACAGCATTGCCTAACACATTGCAGTATTCCGGCGGAAAATCAAGAATACATCCTAGAGCATAGCCGGCGTTGAAATTGTCTCCGCCACCCGTCTGCAACTTGGGCGTTTCGTTAAACTGGGTAGGCATTGATGATATCCTCCCCGCTTCGTATGAATAACAGCACTTACGACTGTGGAGTACCAACCTGTCTACCTTTATTATGTCGGCAAGCGTAAACCCCAGTTTTTCGTAATCCTCACCGCTATGGCTCTTGTTGCACAGCACACGGTAAAGCTCCATCGCCTCACTCTCATTTAAGCTTAATATCACTTTTCTAATGTATGTGAACTGTTCAAGAAGGTCGAGCATCTCTGTAATACTCCGTACGTTCTTACGTGAGCAGTCAGCAAGATCAACGATAATCTGCTTGCTCTTGTCCGGTGTTTTGCTCAGATATTCAAATAATCTCTTCCAGATAGTCGTGCAATATTCCAATTCACTCCAGTTCACCAACCCCAGCATATCTACGTCAGCAAATACCGATTGCATGTTATCCTCACCCACCGCGGCAACAATCTGTTCCCATACATCACCGTTTATGCGTACCCTCGGAGAAAGCATGATCTTGCCGTCGTTAAACTCCAATACAATCGCCATTGCGTTCTTACTATATGAATACATCTTGCATCTACTCTTGAGTTCGTCAAATATCTCGTTACATTGCGATTTACCGAAAAGCCCGACCACCGAGGTGTTGATACCGTATTCGCTAACCGCCGTTGCAAATATGGGGCCATTGCCACCCGCTTTTGTGGTTTGTTCCTCAAGTTCAATGCTACAGCTTATACCACTCTTTTGAGCTAGATATTCTGAAAAATGACTGATCGTCTCAAAGAGCTCAAGCTGATCTTCGTTGTACTTTTTAACGACTCTGCATATTGTGTCGGCGCAGCCATCGAAGCCCAGCGTAATCGTTTTTCCCTTAAGGTGACTCGCATTAAGATTGTCAATTACGCTTTGTATAATCTGTTTCATGTTCGTTTCCCCTGTAAAGGCCTTCCGCCGCTTTCTCGTCAAAGTAAAATTCTATATCGTTGTGATCGCGTATTAGCGTTATTGGACAATCAGTATTCTTATCACCTCTCACCGCTCTTTCGGCTATCGCCTTCTTATGCGCGCCATAGCATATGACAAGTATCCTGCGTGCACCTAATATCTGCGGTATTCCAATCGTGATACCCTGCTTTAGTTGATACTCACGATCGAAATACTTGACGCCTACTGCCTTGCTCATCTCAGAAAGCCGAATGACGCGTACGCCATCCGTTTCCTGCGTCCCTGGCTCGTTGAACCCAATGTGTCCGTTCATGCCAATGCCCAGCAGGATGACGTCGATACCACCGTTTTTTTCAATGAATGTATGGCAGCGCCTGCATTCGCCTTCAAGGTCTTTCGATAGACCGTCGAAGAAGAACATCCGCTCACCCTTCTTTATCGATAGCGGATCCAAAAAATATTTGGAGACATCATGGATGCAGCTTCCGAGATCCTTTATCCCAAGGCCCACCCATTCGTCCAGCGAGACGAACTTGAATCGGTTGGAAGGATAAATCCCGTCCTTTGCGTCTTGTACCAGCCGCTTCATTATTGGCACCGGTGAAGAGCCAGCGCAAAGGCATATTAGCGCATCCGGTTTTGCTGTGATCATAGTTTCTATCTCCCGTGCGACTTTAAAGGCTATCGCATTTTCGTCCTTCATTACGTTAACCTTCATGTTCCCCCCCCTTAGTTAATTAACTTTATTAATTAAATTATTTTGTTAATACTGTTTGGTCTTCTTTAGATTGTTTTTTACAGGATGTCTTTCAAGCGATGTTCGTATACTATTATCGCACTACCCGTAAGTTCAGGTAACGCGGAGCGTGCTAGATCACAGTTTATCTTGAATAAACTCATCTTTTTTAGGTTCTTTTCGATCTCGACAAGTATCTCCTTACCAAAATGCTCGCTTAGAAGTCCGCCGATGACCACCTGATCAAAATCGAGCAGCACTGAGAAGTTCGCAATTGTCAGCGCTAAAGTCTTTGATATCTTCCCAATGTAATTTTCCGTCCCCTCAAAGCGTTTTACAGCACGGTTAACGGCGTCGCCATCCGAGATACGGCGCTCTAACCATCCTATCGAGCTATTCTTAGAGACGTAGTCCTCGTCAAAGGAAGTATATGCTATCTCTCCAGCAAAGTAGTGTATCCCATGGCGAAGTTTGCCGTTTAATACTATCCCCGCACCAAGACCGGTGCCAAGGGATATGTACAACAAATCCTCTGCCTTTGTGAGCTTCCTCGCCTTAAACTCGCCGATCGCTGCGGCGTTGATGTCATTATCGATATATACCGGTAACCCCGAAGCCTGATTAAATTCTGAGATAAGCTCGGTGCAATCCGTCTTTTCGTTCATTCCAATAGAGTAAGCATATTCCACTGTATTCTTTTCACAATCAACGACGCCAGGCAGACCCAACCCGACGCCTAGGACGCTGCTCACGTCTAAAACATTTTGTGTGCGAAGCTCATATATCATCTCGCAAACGTCATGCAATAGTATCTCCCGAAACTCTCGCTGCAGCGGTTTTTCTAATACGTCTATTACTGTCCCTTCGAGATCAACCAGTCCGGCCCTTACCTTGCCGTTCTGAAAATCAACTCCTATCGCGTAATACGCCCTGGTATTAAGCACGAGCAGAGTTGGTTTTCTACCCACCACCGATTCGCCCTCGCCCGCGTTTAAGAGTATCCCCTTTTCTATAAATGAGTCTATTACTTTTATGACCGTGGGCGCACTGATGCCCGTCAGCCTACTTATATCCGCTTTTGAATATGCATTCCCATCCGAGAAGAGATTGTAGATACTCCTGCTGTTTCTTTCCTTCAGAAGGGATGGAACAAAACTTTTCAAAATACATTTCCCCTTATGGCAATAATTTTTTGGACGTTAGATACATCCAACTTTTGTGTTTTTTAAAACCTTCGGCATACGGTACACCACATTGCAACCCTCTGAAATGCGCCACCGTTCTTACAAAATCCTCGAAATCAACGCCCTTTTTCTTTAATAACCATTTTAGAACAGACTCGTGTTTCCATAACATGTTTATTTTCGTGTTAATGGTGTCGGTAATATCCACGTATTCATCCGGCGAAAACTCCACTCCCGCAAACGTATCCATAAAATATATCGGCACCACAGCGTTTATCGGCGCTTCACTCGTTTTGTAGTGAAACATCGACGCTTTGAGGCTGGCATCACATGCTAGTTTACTGACTGCTGTAAGATCAGGACTATAATCATCAGGTGAGTGCGTTATAATGATATCCGGTCGCACCTTTCTCACTACATCCACAACTCTATCCTGAAGCTCGCGGCTGTCCGAGTTTACCTCAAGGTCATTGACATTAAGGCCGATGCACTCCGCACCAATAATGGCAGCCGAGATACGCGATTCCTCATTGCGTATCGGCCCTAGCTTCTCAGGTGGTATCTCTTCGCCGCCCTTATTGCCGTTCGACACGTGGCATATTGTCACGCTATCGCCACGTTTTGCGTATTTTGCCAGTGTACCCGCGCAGAGAATCTCCGCCGTGGCAGGATGACAGGATATCACCAAAACATTCATACTTCTACTCCCAGCTTTTCGAGGATAGTTTTTGCGTCCTCAAGATCACGCAGCAGGTTGCCTCGAAGCTCACTTTTCTGCGCCTTTCTGAGCGTCGTGTAGTACTCCTCTACGACTAGCGGCAGATTGGGCAGCTTAGGGTCACTTACCAGCTTCTTGAAGTTACCGTAGTATATCTTTCGCAGAGCCTCTTCATTAAGACCAATGCCGTGGATACGCATATCCCACGCATCAAATTCGTTTGTTGTCTCGAGGAATGTGCGCACCGCATTTATCTCGTAGCATATCTCACCGAAAAATCCGTTATCGGTCCCGAAGATTATACGATCCTGAAATTTAGTGAAAAAACTGTTCCAGCATTCTGGCTCAGCAGTGAAATCGATGTACATTTCAGTGCCTGGCGTGATATCTATATACGCGTTTTCGTATGTATCGAGGAACTTCTCCAGCCTCGGCAGATCGACTGAGAGAAAGAAGAAATGCGCTAGTACCATCTTTAAGCACGGATGTTTTTTGAATACGTTTTCGATCTCTGTGAAATATTGTTCGGGGTGAACGTAGGTAGAGTCGTACGTCCAGCCATATTGCTTGGCAAGCTCGGGTGCATCATCGCCGTCCCAGAAGTTCTTGGGGTCGCCAACGTGGTTCATCATCGGTATGTCGTTGTCGTCCAGATAGGAATACATAGGGTCGAACTCCTCACAATCTAGCGGCATGTCGAGCACCTTGCGCACACTAGGTTTGGCATCATACATCTTTATACCGTCGCAGCCCATCGCGATGAGATGCCTTGCCTGCATAAGGTAGTCCTGTTTTTTGGGGTCTTCACCCTCCTCGGGACGGTAGAACCCGCCAAAGGAATATATTTCGCCCTGAAGCAGGAATTTTAGCAGCATCGAGTCAAGGTTGTTCGCGAGGAACTCATCACTGAGCCTCGGCAAACATTGCATACACATGCCGCGTAGCCCGCTATCCCGAAGTACTGCATTTTGATTAAGTGCCCGCGCGAGCGTACGGATATGTATATGCGCGTCTATGACAGGATAATATTTGTGCTCCGTTAATGCATCACTCTTGCTGAAATACTCCATAGAAACGTTCCTCCGAAATATTTCTAGTATGTGGATATTATTAACTGATAGTATGCAAATATTATTAACTAACTTTATTAATAAAGTAACCTACTTTCTTTTTTTTGTCAAGGTTTTATATGGAAAAGAATATAAAAACGTTTGGAATAGATATATCCCGACTTAGTCAAGGTCCATATAGCAGGCTGTTTCAATTCTTACGATGAAAATACTATTTTAACTTTAAGTGGTAATGCAAAACTTTATAGGATTCGTATCGACAGTACGCGCAAAGAAGCATTAAATAAATGCACATCGAGTTCATCGATACCGTAAACGGCGAAGTTTATTATGCAAACGATGATCCTTAGCGATAAGGAAAACACTTCCGAATATAACCGCTGGCAGCAGTATTAAGACCACACCGGACAACGCTAGGCAATCCTGCGTTTATAGCAACTTTTAGAATCTATATTAACACAATAAACATTGAAAAATACATATCTTCATGCTTAAGAACGCAATCTCCATTATGCCTAATAATTAAACAATAATTTCCCTTTTGAGCAGGCGCTTTATTTGAGCATATTTTCGTGTAATCAGATATAGGGCTGCCGTCATCCTTATCAAGAGCAACCCATATCACTTCATCGTCATCCTGAATACCCTGGATCCTGATATCAGATATATTTTTCACCTCTTTTGCAAAACGGTAGCGATTATTGTTTCTCCAAATATATTCTATCCTGATGTTTTCGTTTATCAGAAACGGTTCAACCTCTACGTTTTCGTCATTAATCCAAATATTTAAAGGAACAATTTCATTTATGATAGTACGGTCTGCTTTATCTAACATCTGCGTATACCTGTATACAGTCCATATCTCGCCCGGCTGGTCATTCCAAACATAAGCCGATCCAGAATTAAATATATTAAAGTGAAACATATCAGAATGCCAATCATCTTTTATACTTCCATCCTTATCATAAAATTCTATATTCTTAATCCATGTCAAGCCATTTGCAACAAGTATATACCCGTTTGTCTCTATACTACCATCCTTCCATCCTGCTTTTTCGCTCTTAAAAGGGATGTTCGCAAAGCTTTGGCTGACCGTCTGTCCATTGGCAAATTCTGCAGTCACCTTATCCTGCTTGTCATCCCAACCCAGCGATTTTCCATAGGCGATTGTATAATCTTTAAATACCGTATAATTAAGGCTCCAGATATCACTGTCCTGTGCTCCATAGGTTATTTTTCCGTTTTCAAAATAGTATAGTTTGCAATAATCCTCTCCATCCCGCAGAATATGACCGCATATCAGCGTACCCCCCTCAAAAGGAACGCAAGCATTGATCATAAACACATCTTTACCAGATATTGTGATTCGGTAATCCGCATTCTCCTGCAAAGAAACCTCCTCGCTCAAAGCATATGCAAAGGTATCAATGATCCTTTTACTCGTTTCATTTTTGGCGTAATCTTGAACAATCACATAGTCTGCCTCAATGCTTAGTGGAAGCGTATTTTCAGGATCCGTATCGGTTGGACTTTCTTCTGTTATTGATTCTGATAAGGAATCCGAGGCGTATGATTTTTGCGCTATCTGGGACGGCTCGGTATTAGGCGTAAATAATTTGCACCCAGTGCATATTATAGTCAATACGCATATAATGCACGCAATAGACCGCAATGGTTTTGGGTGTTTTAGATTCTTTAGATTCTCCATTAAATAAAACTCCTTCTTCTTGGCGAACCGATAGATATTTAAATAAGCCTTTGATAACTCCCTTTTTTATGTTATATTCCGAATAACTTAAAATAAATCATGCGGAATGTGCATGACATGACCGGGCTTATTGTACCACGTATTTACATTATTATTTATGGTTTAAAAGTTTAGGGTTATAATATCGTAGGTTTTCCTTCAGACACTCTTCTAATTGTTGGGGATAGCATAAAAGACGATATTTTTAAAGAAAAAATCGGGGGATTTTCTGCAAAAGAGATCACCCGTGTCGCTAAGGAGCATAAGGCCGGTTCTCTTGGTTTCACAGAAGCTATGCTGTTTTTGATTCGCAGTACACACTGTTGCTCTTTTCACCCGTTTTTGAGCAGACTGATCCTAGATTAACGATGGTATCGCCGCCGTTGTCACGCATGATCTTTCCGGCCTCGATATTCACAAGGTAAACACCGTCCAAATTCACTGAAAGAGTCTTTTTCCAAACCTCGAAGCTTTGTTCAAACGTAGCGCAGGCAAATCAATACTCGCTGCACATGCAACTACATCGACCGTTTTAAACATCTTAATACTTGATTCATCATTGCATCGATTTCTTGCGGTGAGCCTACATCCACTTTGACCGAAACGCTTCCGCTTCCATATTCTTTAATTGATCCGTTGTCTTTTGCGCCATCCAAATTTAGGTCTGCAACAATAACTTTTGCACCTTCCTTTGCAAATTCTATTGCAATAGCTTTGCCAATTACCTAGCTTTCACCGGTTAAAAGCGCTACTTTATCTACTAATAGCCTCATTTCCCACTATTCTTTCAGATGTTACTTAACTCGTAGAATCTTATTCTGATATCGCCTTTGCTTGAGCAAGCCTTCTGGATCTCTCTTCAGCTTTATTTCTAACAACGTCTAGAAATACCGCGCCAATAATAACAAGGCCGACCACTAAGAATTTAGCATCGGTTTGCGCACCTAACAAATCTAAACCATTGTTGATTACGCCAATCAGCATAGCCCCAGCCAACGTACCCGCTACCGATCCTTTTCCACCAAGAAATGAAGTGCCACCTACGACGCACGATGCAATCGCATCCATATCAGCCGTTTCACTAGCAATAGGAGACGCCGAGCTTATACGTCCAAGCAGGACAATCCCAGCTACCGAAGCCATTAATCCCGACATAATATAACTGAAGTTTAGCGTGCGTTTTACATTGATACCCGATAGACGAGCCGCTTCCCTGTTTCCACCTACCGAATAGATCTTACGACCTAGAGCAATTTTGTTCAAAAATAAGGAAATGATTAAATAGAATATTATTACAAGTAAAAAACACGCTGGGATAACCGATAAAATATTACTATACCCTAAGAAGAGTATTCCTGAACTAAATCCGGCAATTGGCGCCGCACCAGTAATAAACAGTGCCAACCCCCTAAACATCATACGCGTACCCATCGTTGAGACAAATGGATGAGGTAATTCCAATTGAGTAAATAAAATTGCATTTAATCCACCACACAAAACACCTGTTGCAAGGCCTGCAAGTATTAGAACTATGTCACTGGCCACACCCGCCTTTAGCATTACGCCCATTACACACCCGCTTAAGACTGCGGTCGAGCCTACGGAAAGATCGATACCGCCTGTTAGCATTACCATTAACATGCCTAAAGCAATCAGTGCGTTTAATGATGTCTGTCGCAGAATATTCATTATATTCGTAATGCTGAGAAATCTTTCAGTTGTTAGTGTCAGGATGATCGCCAAAACAACAACGGCCATCAAAGGTCCCACAAACGCAGGCATTTTTTTATTGCTGCGAGTTTTAAAAGTAATCAGTTTCATAACAAACCTCCCCAGGCTGCTTTCATAATACCTTCTTGATTAAAATGGTCACTATGCCGATCTATTTCAGCCATAATTTTCCCCTTGCGCATTACGATTACTCTATCACTCATTCCAACTATTTCTGGTAACTCAGAAGAAATCATAATTACACATTTACCTTGTTGTATCAGACTGTTCATGATATTATATACTTCGATTTTAGCGCCAACATCTATGCCTCTGGTTGGCTCATCAAAAATATATATGTCTGCATCCACATTAATCCACTTTCCGATAACAACTTTTTGCTGGTTGCCACCGCTAAGCTCACCGGCTACCTTATATATTGAGTCCGTTTTTATTTTCAGCTTCTCAACACAATCCTTAGCTTGCTTTTTTAATCCCTTGTCATCTAAAAAAATACCTTTCCTAAAGGAGTCGAGATTAACGAGGCTAACATTTCTCATAATCGTTTCTGAAAGAACCAGTCCTTGAAGCTTGCGATCTTCTGTTAAAAATGCAATTTTGCTTTTTATGGCTTCTGAAGGATGTTTGAAATTATGTTTCTTGCCGTTAACATAAACTTCACCCGAATCGTGTTTGTCAGCAGCGAACAAGCCCCTGAATAACTCCGTTCGTCCGGATCCAACCAAACCCGCAAACCCAACAATTTCGCCGTACCTGGCATAAAAGCTTATGTTTCTGTATTCACCTGCATACGAAAAATTCTTTACCTCCAACGCTATGCCGCTTGGAGTAGTATCAATTTTTGGAAATAAATTACTCAGTGTACGTCCCACCATATATGCTATTAGTTGATCTTTAGTAATTTCCGTTGTAGGCACTGTAATAATATGTTTTGAGTCCCGCATTACGGTAACGACATCACATAATTCGAAAATCTCTTCAAGCTTATGCGAAACGAAAAGTATTGCTTTACCCATTTCTTTGAGTTTCTTTACTATGGAAAATAATAGTCTCGTCTCGTTCTCGCCTAAGCTTGATGTTGGCTCATCTAAAATAATCACTTTTGCGTCAATTAAAACAGATCTGCCGATCTCGATCATCTGCTGCTGCCCCATTCCGAGCTGACCGCATAGTTTGGTCGGTTCAACATTGTCCTGACCTAAATCAACCATGATTTCCTTAGCTTTGTTGTGCATGTATTTATAATCTAGTAATCCAGATTTCTTCTTAACATAGTCTCCCATGAAAAGATTGTCCGTAATAGACAATTCTTTGGCAATATTTAATTCTTGATATACACAAGTTATTCCAGCCCGCTTTACTTCTAATGGATCAGAGAAATTGACTTGTTTACCATCATAATATATTTCGCCTTTTTCGGGTGGATAAACACCGGTTAGGACTTTAATAAGAGTAGACTTTCCTGCACCATTTTCACCAATTAATCCATGTACCTGCCCTTTATTTAGCTTAATCGACATATCATCAAGAGCAATAACACCAGGAAATATCTTGGTAATATGTTTTAACTCTACTGCGGCTTCATTCAAAATAATAACACCTCACTATAGTTGATGATAGCAAGCATTATGGTAAGTGCATTGTACGAGGCCACCCATTAATGGACAGCCTCGCCAACAACTTGACCAACGACTTCTTTCTAGTTTAAACAATTACTACCGCTTATCAATCTACTCAAGAAAATCCTGATAGTTGTTGCCGTCAATAATGGCAATACCCGGATTAATATACGGTTCATAAGTTTTGCCTTCAAGCAGAGCACCGATACCGCACTTAACAGCTTCTTGTCCCATCCAATATGGTTTCTGTGCGATAATCATTTTTTCATCTCCTGCCGCAACAGCCTGGATGGACACTTGGAAACCGTCAAATCCGCAGACTGCAATTTTGTCAATCATATTTACAGCCTTAATTGATGTAATGGCACCAACGGACATATTGTCACTTGTTACAAGAAGGCCATTGATTTCATCGCCATACTTCGTAATCAAGTTCGCCATAATATTAGCAGCTTTTTCAGGTTCACAGTTTGCATCCTGCACTTCAAGAACATTGACACCTAGCTCCGCACACGCATCTTCCAGTCCTTTTGTTCTCGCATCATGATTGGTGTCTCCAAGTTTTCCTCTTAAAATAACCACGTTCTGACCTTTTTCCATATATGTGTTTATGAACTCAACAGCGCCGTCATGGGCAGCAGCATAGTTGTCCGTGCCAATAAAGGTAACCTTGTTTGGATCATTGAATTTTGGAGCGTCTGTATCTGCCATAACAATCTTTATGCCCTCTGCGGATGCAGCTGCTAACGGTGCGTTAACGGCATCCGGATTTTGTGCTGATAGCACAATAATGTTTACACCCTGAGAAATGCAATTTTCAATCATCTGAACCTGATCAGTAATACCAGATTCGTTTTTCGGTGCTAGCGCCATAATGTTTTCTTCTTTAACGCCTTGTGCCATAGCTTCTTCTTTCGCACCAGCTATAACCGCATTTTGGAATTCATCGAACGATTTCATCACGATGCCAATCTTTAAATCCGCTGTTGTTAATTCTGGCTCCTCCGATACCGGAGCCTTTGATGCAGGAGTTGTCGGAGCCTCTGATGCCGGAGTCTCTGATGCTGGAGCTGGTTGCCCACAACCGACAAGCGCAATTGCTAGCGCCAAAACAATAATTAAACCAATGATCTTTTTCATGTTTCTCCTCCTAAAATATTTCTACTTTCGTGCTTCCACGAAATCATATAAGCTAACTAAAAAACTTCGAATCGAACCTCTTTATAATTAATTATTTATTAATAAATTTTTCCTAATTTGAAATGCCTTAACGCTTCTAATATGCTCTCTCATATATTTCTCGGCATTCTCTGCATCCCCTTTACTAATCTCCATGTAAATTTTCTTATGTTCTTCTAACGAAGCTATTAATCTCTCGGGTTCATCCGCTGATAAAGATGCAAA
>JBMNOU010000046.1:0-13561 GCA_050943215.1 Christensenellales bacterium
AAGGATACACATTTACGGGTTGGCTAGGCAGCTACTCAAATGTTAAGAAGAATGAGACTGTGACAGCGACATATTCCATTAACAGTTATACTGTTACGTTTGTTGACTGGGACGGCGAAACACTTGAAACTCGAACGGTAAACTATGGTAGCTCAGCGACACCGCCTGCCGACCCGGCGAGGGAAGGATACACATTTACGGGTTGGCTAGGCAGCTACTCAAATGTGACATCAGATATAACTGTGACAGCGACATATTCCATTAACAGTTATACTGTTACGTTTGTTGACTGGGACGGCGAAACACTTGAAACTCGAACGGTAAACTATGGTAGCTCAGCGACACCGCCTGCCGACCCGGCGAGGGAAGGATACACATTTACGGGTTGGCTAGGCAGCTACTCAAATGTGACATCAGATATAACTGTGACAGCGGTATATTCCATTAACAGTTATACTGTTAAGTTTGTTGACTGGGACGGGGAAACACTTGAAACTCGAACGGTAAACTATGGCGGCTCGGCGACACCGCCTGCTGACCCGGTGAGGGAAGGGTATACATTTGCGGGTTGGTCGGGCAGCTACTCAAATGTTAAGAAGAATGAGACTGTAACAGCGACATATTCCATTAACAGTTATACTGTTACGTTTGTTGACTGGGACGGGGAAACACTTGAAACTCGAACGGTAAACTATGGTAGCTCGGCGATACCGCCCGCTGACCCGGTGAGGGAAGGGTATACATTTATGGGTTGGCTAGGCAGCTACTCTAATGTGACATCAGATATAACTGTAACAGCGGTATATTCCATTAATAGTTATACTGTTACGTTTGTTGACTGGGACGGGGAAACACTTGAAACTCGAACGGTAAACTATGGCGGCTCGGCGACACCGCCTTCTGACCCGGTGAGGGAAGGGTATACATTTGCAGGTTGGCTAGGCAGCTACTCAAATGTTAAGAAGAATGAGACTATAACAGCGACATATTCCATTAATAGTTATACTGTTACGTTTGTTGACTGGGACGGGAAAACACTTGAAACTCGAACGGTAAACTATGGTAGCTCGGCCACACCGCCTGCTGACCCAACTAGGGAAGGGTATACATTTGCGGGTTGGCTAGGCAGCTACTCAAATGTTAAGAAGAATGAGACTGTGACAGCGGCCTATACGATCAAGAGATTCACGGTGACATTCAATGTAGGATCACATGGAACGGTATCTCCCACATCGCCCAATGGGTTGGTGCAGACGGTGGATTATAACGGTGACGCTTTGCCTCCTGAGATTAACCCAGATCCCGGTTACAACTTTTTGGGATGGGACGTCTCCTATGGTAATGTGACGGATAACATCACCGTTACTGCCCGATATGTAATAAAACACTTTACGCTAACAGTAAATGTTAAAGGCAATGGTATGGTAACAGACCTAGCTGGCATATACAATTACGGAACTGTGATCGATTTGGATACTGTTGCGACAACTTCAGCAAGTGGATATGAATTTTCAAGATTTGTTGATGCAAACGGAAACGCAATTAAAGCGGTAAGCATGTACGGGAACCGGACCATTACTGCGATATTCACGGCCGTGTCTGCGGACTCATCAACTGCGTCTCCGACGCCCTCGGCTAGTATACAACCTACTCAGGATATTCCTGAAGACCAGATACCACAAGCAGCTTTCGGCCAAAACCAGGGACAGGCAGCCCTTGGCCAAAGCCAGGGACAGGCAGCCCTCGGTCAAAACCAGGGACAGACAGGCGGATTTTCTGGATACTGGTTCTTTCTAATCATTGGGTTGCCGCTGGTCATACTGGCTATGGTTATCCTGTTCAAGCGAAGAAGAAAGAAAAAAAGCCCTCAATAGACATTGAGAAGGAGCGTTCCAAAATGAACGCTCCTTTTAATGAAGATTAGAAATGAACAATTAAAAATTACGGAAGCCTTGCGGATGATTAAAAAAGATAAAGTTAAGGCAAATATGCTGGCGAAAGCATCCGAAGAAGGAACCTGCATTTGCACCATTTTGCGTGGGAATAGCTACTAAGATAGACCTATTCTTTCCGAAGTATTTTCAGTATAGAGTTGAGAATTCCTGTAGGTATACTTATGGGGTATAATTATTATGAAAAAGTAAAAATCTTACAACAAAAAAACCAATGAAATATGGTATAGAATTAGTATATTTTTTATATTATTTAGTTGGATGCGTTTGACGTATGGTATGTTTGGTTATATAATAACAAGTGGAAAATAGTTTTCAAACGATAAAGGTAAACCCGGGGAAACCCGGCGGCGCAAAACTAAAGGGCCTAAAGCTTAAAACGCTATGGCAGCCAGTTACCGAAAGGAAAGCGTAAACAACGCTTGTAGTTGCCTATTGAAGCTTCCTTTCAAAAGAAAAGAAGCTTTTTTATATTGCTTCACGATAACGGCAAACCTTGGGAAACCAAGGGACGCAAAGCAAAGGGGCCTAAACATCCCGAAACGATGTACGGCAGCCCTGCAGCCGATGGAGTAATTAGGGTATGATAACCAACACGCAAAAAACAATACGAATCATCTCATTCATAATAGTAATCGGTCTGATAACCGTAATACTTGTTGCATGTTCGTCTACAGCCATTAGAGCGCGCGGAGATGATAATGTTATATCCATCTCAAAAGAAAGCATACCGATGAGCGTTCCGCAGGCTTCGGAAATAGCACGTGCGGTTTTTGAAAATGGAGAAAACATTAATATTTCGCCTATTGAAAAAGGAATTATTACGGTAAACTGTAATCTGATAGGCAAAGGAATAATCGGCATTCGGGCGGATGTTGCAGTTGCTAATAAGATGAAAGTCAAGGTAAGCAAGGAAGGCATCGACGTTTATTATAATATTATACCATATAAAACGATCAAGATCCCGATGCAGATGGGCAACGGACGGTATGTATTGGAACTCTATGAAAACATTTCAGGTACGAATTACAGACAGTTCTACCACGAGGAACTGGATATAAACCTTAGCGATCCCAACAGCGTATTCCTATATTCCAATCAGGTGGTTGATTTTGAAAACAAAGGAAAGACTAAGGAACTGGCAGTGTCATTGACCAAAGGAGCAAAGACTGATGCCGGCAAGGTCAAGGCTATTTACGAATACGTTATTAGTCATATCCTTTACGATTACGACAAAATTTATAGTATCGACACGGGATACATACCCGATGTTGACGTTATACTTACAAGCAGCAAAGGCATCTGCTACGATTATGCGGCGGTTATGGCGGCAATGCTACGAGAGGCTGGGGTGCCTGCCAAACTGGATAAGGGTTATAGGAGTGATAATATGAATTATCATGCTTGGAACGAGGTATGGATCAACGGGCAATGGGTGACTGTAGACGCAACATTTGATGCAACGGCGCGGCAGATCGGTCAGGTGTATACGATGGAAAAGGACCCTGACATATACAAGGTAGAAAAGGTATTTTGACAACTATAAATAATAAAGATAAAAGAGAATGGATAGTCATATCGAGGGTAGAATACCCAAAGGCTTTCGAAATGCATTACTCGCCCGTAAAAAAGGTTTAACACTATAACACAACTTGCAATTGTATCTTTTGCATTTTTTGCTGTTAGCTTTGCTACCCAGTCTTCAATGATAATGCCTTTTTGAAAATAATAAAAACAAAAACTTCATCTAAAAAGCCTTAAACGTACATGGATTAATTAGCACAAGCTTTTCCCCGGGGTTATCAATAATTATCCGTATGGTCAGCCATCATGTGGATTGGGCTCTTCACTGTACACGGTTCGGGTGTCCTCGGGTAATCCGATCTCGTTTTTGGAACGATTTGTTTTGCCTCTGGTTATTTGTACGCGTGATGCCCCTGTTTTATCATTATGCTTTTTCTTTTTTTTCATTTTTCATTTTTTCTCCGAATAACTTTTTATTAGTTTTTACAAATAAACAGTTTAATAATCTATTATTAATAAACATTTTGGTTTTTTGAAAATTATTCGGGTATAGCAATCGTGTCAGAAAGCACTTCTATTGTTCGTTTTCTCGATGCATTAAGCTCCGATGCGTTGCGGCTTTGCGCAATCGACTCAAGGTCGGCCGGTAGCACCACAAACCGGCCTGCTCCCGTAGATGTGCAAAGCGTAGGGGTGTATGTAAGCGCTGCAAGGGTCGTCTCCCCGGTTATTTGGTTTTTTTCCAGTACGAGGTTGAGCATAACGCCGTCATTATGCATTGTTTTTGCCATGCTTGAAACAAAGTTGCCAAGAGAGTAAACAACTGGAACGCTCCCGTTATCCGTTTCGATGATATCGATTGGCTGTGTGCAATGAGGGTGGGACCCAATGATGATATCCGCACCAGATTTTGCAATAAACTCAGCCATTTTTTTCTGAGAGCTTGTCGGCTGATGCGTATGCTCGGTACCCCAATGCATACATACGATGATATAATCGGCTCCGGAAGAGGCTGCAGCATTGATATCGGCTTTGACAAGATCTTTGCTGTAGGTATCAACCATAAAGACGTTACTGCTGCCGGGGCGGTTATTGAGTATATCCGTATAGGCGAGAACAGAGATATTAATTCCTTTAACGTCGATAATTAGCGGTGCCTTTTCCTGCTCTACTGCGTAAGCGCCGGTATGATAAACACCATATTCGTCAAGCTTTTGAACCGTTTGAATGGTACCTTCATCTTTCCAATCATAGATATGGTTATTTGCATTGGTCAGCACATCAAACCCACAATTTACGACAGCGCCAAGATACGATTCCGGCGCGTTGATTTTCGTGTTCCCGGCTTTTATTGGTGTAACAGGAATGGTGCTTAATGCCGTACCTTCGCCTCCGGTATCGACAGAGGTATCGGGCGTCGGTATAGCAGTTGGTGCGGGGCCGGTGTAGTCAAAACTTAATGCAACAAGCGTTTCAAGGTTAGCAATTGCCAGATCTGCCGAAGAAACTTTTTCTTTAATTTCATTGAAGCAATAATCGAATTGATAATCTCCACCCTTTTTCGCGGCGCTAAGTTGTGCGTTTAGACACAGCAGATCACCGGCGGCCAGCACGGAAACACGTATCGGCTCGGGTTCAGGAGTTGGCGCTGGTTCTGGAGTCTCAGATATAGCGGGTGTTATAGCAGGCTCCGCGGTAGGAACGGGAGACGGCGTACTTTCAGCAATGACTATAAGCGGTATGCTTTGGCAAGCGCAGGTAAACACCATCATTAAACATACGGCAGCAAAAAAAAATCGTTTCATCAATCGTGAGATCCCTTAAAGTCAATTTTATCCTAAAATATCATACCATGTGCATACTCTCAGTACAAGCTTAATATGCCATACATTTGGTTTTTGTTTATTGATGAGTTATTTGATATAATATCGGAATATAGATTGATATATGAATGCCGGGACGGTGAAATTCTTATGGTAAAAAAACTATTGATTATTTTGATTTGTATCGCGTTGCTATTTGTTTTCTTATCAGGCTGTCAGGCGCTGCAGCATTATGCCAAGCAAATGATGAATACAGAAGAATATAGCGGAGAAAGTTTTGAAGCGCTGCCCACTCTTGCTGTTAAAGACAATACGGAGCTAATCCCCCTAGATGTGTTGACAAGCTATGTTGAATATACTCCGCCGCAGATATCCGACGACGGTTCTATGATACTCTACAGGCATTTAACGGAATTTGAAGATAACATAATTGCAGAAAATTGGCAGACGGGTGAGCAGACGGTTGTAAACTGGCCGTCCGAATCTGCAGGAAACCCATATTTTTTATGGGCGCCCGACGGAGAAACCGTGCTATTTTTTGTGGATAATATGGGGGATGAGAATTATGGGTTATATACTTCGAATATCAATACAGGGCAAACCAAAACTATATTTGCAGGTGGCAGCAATGATTGCTATATAATATCGGATAATCCGGACAATGAACAGAAAATTTTTATCTTAATTTTTAATTTTGATACCAAGGTTTATGATTTGTATAGCCTGAACTATATAACGGGCAGTAAAGAGCTCGTCTTAGCAAACCCGGGCAACATTACAAACTATATATTTGACCGCAGCGGAAACCTCAGGCTCGTTGAAACAACAGACAGCATGGCCGGCAAGCAGGTCTGGCTGAAAAAAGAAATCAGAAGCAGCTATACTGACTTTGCAGAAAACGAGTATGAAAAGATATTTTCTTGGGACTATGAAGATGCGGATTCAAGCAAAATCTATGGGTTTATGCAGGATGGCAGGCGCATTTTATACGTTGATTCTTCTTCAACCAATACAACGGCGCTGTGCATATATGATATTGGAACAGGGGAAACAACAAAAATATTTAATGACCCGGATTATGATATAGCCGGGACTTGGACAAATATTGAGCATGACCAGGTTACTGCGGTTAGCGTTTATAGCCAGACTATTGAATGGCATGTTTTGGATGAGAGCTTTAATTCTGACTATCAGGCTTTGAGCGTCATCGGAGATGTGTTTGATATATTCGATTCAAGCGAAGAAGATAAATACTGGCTTGTGTCATATATTTCCGACAAAAAAGAAAAGGATTATTATGTTTATGATATGGAGGCAAAACAGATAACTTTTTTATTCAACGCGCAGCCTAAACTCGAACAGTTCAGCTTTGCACCGATGGAGCCGTTTGCTTTTATATCGGGGGATGGATTGACGATAGAGGGATATGCGACATTTCCAGTCGGCGCGGTTAGAGAGAACCTGCCCACAGTGGTGCTTGTCCATGGTGGCCCGTGGACAAGAGACATCTGGGGGTATAATTCAGAAGTGCAGTTTCTTGCAAACAGAGGATATCTTGTGTTGCAGATCAACTTCAGGGGCTCGGCCGGATACGGCAAAGATTTTCTTCTTGCTGGAGATAAAGAATGGGGAGGTCTGATGCATCAGGATATACTTGACGCGGTAAGCTTCTCTACCAGTCAGGGATGGACAGACCCTGGCTGCGTTGGTGTATACGGGGCTTCATATGGGGGATATGAAGCGCTTATCTGTGCAGCATTTTCCTCAGATGTTTTTGAGTGTGCGGTTGATGCCTTCGGTCCGTCAAGCCTGCTGACGTTTGTCGAGTCTATACCGGCGCAATGGACGATGGAATATCAGGATCTTATCCGGGCTGTGGGCGATCCGCTAACCGAGGCGGAGTTTATGAAGCAGCGCTCACCGTTATATTATGCAGATGATATTAATATACCGCTGCTGATTGTCCAGGGTGAGAATGACGTACGCGTATCGCGGCAGGAATCTGATCAGATGGTAGCGGCTTTGAAGGGCTCGGGCGTCCCTGTAATATACATGCTTTTTCCGAATACCGGGCACGGCTTTAATACAAACGCTTCACGGCAAGAGTTCTTTTCCATGATGGAACGTTTTCTAGCGCAAAATTTGGGTGGAAGGACTGAATGATCGGGCAAAAAAGCATTTCGATGCGCCGCTTATTTTTTTTGCTTTCCCGAATTGATTGTTTAAAAGTATAATTGATCTTATTCTGAAAATCTCTGTTATTACCTCACTAATAATGATATAATGATCTATGTGATTTTGGTTTTTATTGAAGAGGGTTTATGAAAAGCAGACATTTAAAATATGATGTGGCGATAATTGGCGGCGGTATCAGCGGATTGATGGCGGCATATCGGCTTAGTCTTAAGCGTCCGTCACTTAAAATATTGCTAATAGAAAAAGGCGCTGATCTCAAATCACGGTGTTGCCCAATGATCACCAAAAAGACAGGGGTGTGCCTGCATTGCAAACATTGCTCGATCATGGAAGGCATGGCGGGCGCAGGTGCATTCAGCGACGGTAAATATGTCATTTCAACTGAATATGGCGGGTGGTTGACGGATTTTATAAGTCAGCAGACTGTAATCGATTATATCGAACAAGCGGATGCGATGCTCGTCAGCTTCGGAGCGACAAAAGAAAGGTATACTCCTGATAACATGCTAAAGAAGCTCTGCTTGACTTATGATTTACACATGCAGCAAGCTGAACTTAAGCATCTTGGTACGGATGCGAACTATGAGACAATGAAAAAAATGATCGTAGCCGTAACTGATTGCGTAGAAGTGCTGACGCAGACAGAAGTCACGGACGTCAATAAAGAAACGCATACGGTATATACGCCTGATGGAGAAATTACTGCGGATGTGATATTGTTTGCTGTCGGAAGGGCTGGAAGTCGATTTTTTACGCGATGGTGCAAAAAGAATAATATTCATATGACGAACAACCAGGTCGATGTTGGCGTTCGGATAGAGCTGCCGGCTTTGATATGGGATCATTTTTCAAAGAAAATATATGAACCGAAAATATGGTACAGAAGCAAAAGATACGGTGACGTAACGAGGATGTTCTGTTTTAATGAGCGGGGCAGCGTTGTTATGGAAAATACCGATGGTGTGCTGACGGTTAACGGGCATGCATATAAAAACAAGGAAAGAAAGACAGAAAACTCGAACTTTGCGCTGCTCAGTACGATTAAGTTTACACAGCCTTTTGACAATCCGATTGAATATGCGCGGTATATTGCATCCCTAGCGAATCTGATTAGTGGGGGAAGTGTACTTGTTCAAAGACTGGGCGACTTAGAAGCCGGCCGCAGGACAAACGCGATCAGACTAAGTGACGGAACAACAAAACCGTCATTGAATGTTGTACCGGGGGATTTAAGCCTTTGCATGCCCAAAAGGCAGCTGGATAATATTATCGAAACGCTTCATGCGCTCGATAAAATTGCGCCCGGAACGGCCAATCATGATACGCTGCTTTACGGTGTTGAATGCAAATATTATTCCGCAAGGCCGGCCGTGGACGATTTTGAGCTTGAGGGCTGCGACAAAATCTATGCTATTGGAGACGGTGCCGGGTTTACGCGATCGCTCTCGCATGCGGCTGCACATGGGCTTTATATTGCAGACAAGCTACTCAAAGAAAATAAATAGCATTTTATTATCCCTCCGTTAAGCTATTCGAAACCTTCAGAAACACAAATCATCCGTTTTATACATATGATGCATTATACAATAAAACGGAGGTATTGCTATGTATTATGATCCGGGTTATAGCCGATACGCTTTTTACAATCAGCCAGGAAGGTATATGCAAACAGAACCGATGCAGCAATATATACAGCAGGATCAATACAGTCCTGGTTCCAATCTGTCGCAAGCGCTAAGGCTGATCGAAGATGCACTCCGTGGTGAAACGGAGGATCGGCTTTTTTATCAGTTCCTGATCAGTCAGGCAACGGAAGCGAAAGACAAAGACATTATTGCCGGAATCAGGGATGATGAAATGAAACACTTTGAGATGTTCAGACAGTTATATAGTGATCTAACCCAAAGCAACATACCCTCAGTACAACAAATCCCTTTTGAACAGCCCGCGTCATATTGTGCAGGCTTAAGAAAGGCTTTGATGGGGGAGCAAAATGCCGTCACAAAATACCGCAAGATATTGTTTGCCATGAGGGATAGAAAGCATATCAACATGATGACAGAGATTATTACTGACGAGCTTAGGCATTTAGGGCTTTATAATTATCTTTACGCGAGAAACGGATGCAAAGATTGAAATATGCAAATTCATAGCGGAGTGGTACGGGAAAAGTGAATTTTCCCGTACTTTTTTATACAAATATTTTGTTTAAGGGGACTTTAATGATACCCTGGGTGGATATATTTACCAAGATTGTATATAGAGAGAGTGGATGGTATAATAAACTATAGCCATACGATCATCAAGGGGGAAATATGGATCAAAATAGCGTGGTCATTGTTACGGGGGCCAATTCGGGAATGGGCAAAGCGACATGTCTCGCGATTGCCCGGCATGGTGCAAACGTCGTCATGCTGTGCCGCAGCCGGTCACGTGGTGAGCATGCGCTCAAAGAAGTCAGAGAAATTAGTAAAAGCAGCCGGATTGAGCTGATGATATGCGACCTTGGCGATAAGGAAAGTATAGAAGATTTTTGTATGCAGTTCAAGAAAAAATATCATCGGCTAGACGTTTTGGTTAACAATGCAGGGGTGCTGCGTCTGGGGTATCATAAAACAGCCGATGGATTTGAGCAGCACTTTGGGGTCAATCACCTTGGGCATTTTCTACTGACGAACCGGCTGCTAGATCTGTTAGTAAGAAGCGCACCATCAAGGATCATTAATGTTTCATCCTGTGCGCATAAAATCGGCCGGATTCATTTTAACGATGTTGATCTTAATAAAAACTATTCGGTCTGGCGCGGTTATGCCCAATCAAAACTTGCTAATGTGCTTTTTACATATGAGCTGGCAGAGAGACTTGCAGGTACGGGCGTTACAGCCAATTGCCTTCACCCCGGTATTGTTGCGACCAACATTGTGGTTAACCGGGACAATGGTTTTGGCAAACTGATCGCCCGTCTGCAACGGATGATCTTTACGTTGCCGGAGATCGGTATACAAACGGCGATATATCTTGCCGCCTCCCCAGAAGTGGAAGGAGTATCTGGACGGTACTTTTGCCGAAGCAAAGCAGTGCTTTCTTCAAAAAGATCGTACGACAAATCCGCCGCAAAAAAACTCTGGGAACTGAGCGAAAAAATGATGGGTTTGAATGCATATCAAATTCCCGGCAATGTTGAATATGAACCGATCGAAGTCGATATAAATAGTATCTCTATATAAAAACCCTAATATTTTTATAAGGGATGATTGAAAAACGATTAGAAAGGTTAAAGATGAAGGATATTAAGAAATCATTTAATAGAATAAAGCTAAAAGACAATTCGATAAAAAATGAGGCTTTTAACAGATATCAGCTGTCAAATTCGATAAAATTTATCAAAGTTTTTATTGCGGTTATCGGATTGTTCAATATTGTATTAATCGTTCCAGATATGATTAATTTGAGTTGTGCATCCGCAAGATTATTAGTTATCGTCCTTAGGACTACTTTTTCATTAATTACCGCTTTATTGTTTATTTTTATCAACAAGATTAAACTATACAAAAAACTTGCATTAATCATAACTATTTGTGAATTATTTTTCGTATTTATTTTTTTTCGAATATTTTACCTTTATGACTCACCGGACTTTATGATACAGACGCTGGGCGTGTTTATTATTATTATCGTTGTTTTTTTGATCCCTAATCTGTGGTCAAATATGATTATGGTAGCCGTTATTATTACAGCTGGATTTTTTCTTAGTGCGTATTTTAACATTGAAAATTTAAATCAGACGCAGATGATCGCAGGTATTGTTTATCTTTTGATTGAGATCGTGCTGTGCGCTATTTTTGCGTTTTATTTTAACCGATATCAACGAGGAGAATATAGCACCAAAACCGAGCTTCAGCGTATTTATGCGACCGATCCGCTGACCCAGGTAGGAAATAGAATTAGGTTAGAAGATGAAGCGGAAAAGTGGTTAGAGTTCTGCAGCAGACACCATCTTCCACTATCTCTTGTACTCGTCGATGTAGATAATATGAAACAGATAAACGATCAATACGGACATCTTGCCGGTGATGTTATCCTATATGAAATGGCCCAGATCATGTATACACAACTTAGAAAAAACGACGTATGCGCAAGATGGGGAGGGGATGAATTTATATTACTGCTGCCTTATACCAATTTGGATGAGGCAAAGAGTCTAACTGAAAGAATACGAGAGGCTATTTCAAAATATAAATTTAACATTAATATCGACACCACTTGCAGTTTTGGAATTGTAAGTATGAAAGAGGGGCTAAATCTTGGACAGCTGATAAAACAGGCAGACGCGTTAATGTATATGGCTAAAAAAAGCGGAAAAGACAATATTGAAATCAATGCTCAGGTTCAAAGCCATTTTGACGAGTGATTGTATCACAAATATATAAAACGATCATATTATATAAGTAACAGTAAGTATAAAATGGGCGGTTCATCCCAGTAATATTCTTGATTTAGGATTTATTGTGATGTAATGCAATCTAATCCGTCATAAGGGGGTGGAAAATATGTGCTGTAGATGTAATTGGCATGGGTTTTGGTGGGGTTCTCCACATTGTCGCTGCCACAGGGGGAGAAGGTGCGGCTTCTGTTGTTGGTAGCCGGTGGGGCCTTATTATTTGAAAAATCTCCTTTCATATAATATAAAAATACAATAAAAATTTTAAAAAATTTACTAAAGAAAAGCGTTTATATTGGTTATATGGCTATGCATATCGCATAGCCATATTTTAAATTGTAGGTTTTGAAACGCGACGAAACCCGGGTAGAGCGAGGCTTCGAGGTGCTTAAATAGGGTGGAGATAGCTATCCGGTGGTGTATGCAGGCGAGAAACCGACTGCGGAGTAAAGCATAGAAATCATACGTATTGTCGATAGTGACTAAGAAATTTAAATTTGTTTTATAAAGGTGAAAAGAGGCGAAATATGCCCTTTTTTTAATGCAATCTTAAAGGAACGCATTTTGACTGATTTTGGAACGAATTTCATTACTATTTTATTATAAAATGAAAATACTACTAGTATCAAAAATTTTGTCAAGAAAGGAGGCAGATGTATGAAAAAAGTTTTATTAATAATTATTTTATTGATTGCTATAACTGGGCTTTGTGCATGCGGGGGAATGCAGGATTACACTGAAACAAAGCCGAGTGAGCTAATCCAAAAAGAGCATCCTGATACAAATAGTGTGGTTGCATTTGAAAGGGTGGATATCGATGATTTACCGCCAGATATTAAGGGTTCCATACAGCAGAAAAACAATGAAAGAGGGTGTAAATTGCTGGACTCTTCGGACAAAAGCCAGTATCTGGTCGTGTATGCTGGTGAAAAACCAACCGAAGGATATGGTATAGAAATAACGCAGATCGTTGATAATAACGGAATGGCTAATGTAACGATTGCCGAAACAACTCCGAAAAAAGGGGATATGGTTGCCCAGGTGTTGACTTACCCAATGGACATTGTCAGATTGTTAACGCGAATCAGCGGTGCCGTCAATCTGATATCGGTTGAAGCCTGCAAAGAAGCGATTGCGCAAAGCGGAAGCCACCAGATCGTCGCGTCGGTTTCGACAATGGGATACATTCAATGTGAATATATTGGGCTGATTGGTAGCAATACGATTAAAGTTTTAGCAGAGGATAATACAATGGTATTCAGGTTGACGGAAACGACAAAAGAGCTGGTTTCTGCAATCAGTATAGGGGATATTATCGGTATTGATTATCAGCAAAATGAACAAGGGGATAACTTCGCACTTGGTTTTAGCCAAAAATCTATCACCGCAGTTTATCAGGGACAGATGGATCCGCATTCTATTGAGGTAATTAAGGATGATAAACCACTTGCTATCCAGTTAACCGGAAATGCTCTCCAACAGGTTGGGGAACTCGAGACCGGTGATATCATTAAAATTATTTATTCAGAGAATGAGTACGGGCAGATGGTTGCAAGTGAATTGATCAGAATTGAAAAATAAAGGGTATTCTTATACCCTTTTCGTCTTTTATTAAAGATTACTTT
>JBMNOU010000047.1:0-13419 GCA_050943215.1 Christensenellales bacterium
TTTTTTTATCATATTTTTAGTGAATTTCAAAAATTTTGTGCTATAATAAAACCTGCATCATGAGGATACATTAAAGGAGGACAAAATTTTGATTGCGAATTCTTTATTCTCTCGCAGAATTGATGATTTTAGCTATGATAGTGAAAAGGCGGTACTAACCATACGATTCCATTCCGGTGTTACCAAACAATATTTCGACGTGCCGCAGAAAATCAGCCAAGGCTTGTGTGAAGCTTCTGATAAAAATCAATTTTATCAAGAACAAATCGATGGCAAGTTTCGTATCGAATGAGCTAAATGATATTTAAATATCTGGTCTTTATGAGCAATAACATGTACAGTATCGAACGCCGTCCATATTATATACACAATTAGATTATATCGAGACGACGCTATGGCTATGACAATGGATGTATTTGGTTTGAGCTGCTAAGCCGCAGTCTTACCGGCTTATATGGTTTTTTAATAAAGGGCTTTAATTTTGCATCAATGCAAAACAGTTTCCGGTTCCGTTTTTCTGAACTCTGAAAACGTTTTGCTGTTTTTTTCTAGTATTAGAAATGATAAGAATTCATTAAATAACGCAGTCATAATAATGCCTTCTTCGGAAACTGCTTAACATTTTATAATTATTTTAACGAAACAATCCCCAACGGATCTATGAATTTTATTTGCTGCTCATAATATGTTACCATTTTGGAACATGCCAGTACCACCCATGCAACATCGGCGTTGTAAGCAGGGTAATTATGATCTGGCATAACATTTTTTATGTAGTAATTTAAGTACCTCGTGACTTTCTCCTCATCACCCATCAAAGCTCCACAATAAGCTACCAGCCCCCAATAGAAATTCTCTTCGCCATTTTCGTAATGTTCCAGATCCGCCCAATTATAGTATTGACAAAACGTCTGATAGAGATCACGGGCGCGTTTGCTTTCCGGCTCAATTATCCTAAATAAAATTGGAAACAACTGCGCTACAGAATCCGGATAAAACTCGGTCCAGCCATCAAATTTAAGTATTGTCCCAAAAGTATCTAGTCCAATTTCATATCTCTGCAGGTCTTCATTCCACAAAATTGTTTGAATACCCCTCTCTATTTGATCTTTATTCTGCTGTAGCCGCTTTAACATTTTTTCTGCTTCACTGTATTCATTTGTACCCTTTTGATATTGGTTGAGAAAAACCTGGTCAAAAAGATTGATAGCACATGATAGTCCCTGATAAACCTCTGTATTGTCCATCAAATATTTTATCTTATAGTCGGGTTTTGCATAGGATAGCCCATCTTGGTCAATGGTCGCATTCATTGCCTCGATGATATATAATATTTCTGGATAATGTGCAATAAGATATTCGCCTTTATCAGTCTGTTTGTAAAACTCCCATTGTGCCATCAGAAAAACAGCGGCATATGAGTCGATAGAATCATATTTTTTTTCTGTCTTCTCCAGCTTCACAGCCCCGTCCGAGATCTCGGCACTATAATCAAAGATTGTTCCCGCAATACCATTAATATCCGATTGCACATCATTTAGATGAGAATAATACCAATCAAAATATTCGGTTACCGCATTGACATGTTTGATATCTGGTTCCTGCAGAAGCGCTATTGCCGTAATGCTCGAAAAATATGGAACGATTCTAGCAATACCGTCATCCTTTCCGCGTAAAGGCAATGCGCCATTTGATAATTGTATGTTAGCAAGCCATTGTTGTTCGCTTTTGATTATCTTTTTGTATTTATTAAGATGTGTTTTCAGCGTTGTTTTTTCTTGTTTAATATAACTATAATAAAAAAAGAAAGATATGCAAACAACAAGAACGACAAGAATAATGATAATATATCTATGTACAGGATGCCTTTTTCCTATAGGGTTATTTCTCGACATAATTGCCTTTCTTTTTGCTTAAAAACCATTCCATTATGTCGGCAATCCGCTTCGATGCCTGTCCGTCACCAAAGGAATCAGTGGCGTGGCTCATTTTATCATATGCAGTCTTATCAGTCATTAATTCTTTGCACACGTTAAAAATCTTTTCTTCACTTGTACCGACAAGTTTGAGATTTCCTAATGTCAGTCCCTCAGGACGCTCTGTAGTATCCCGTAGAACCAATACCGGCTTTCCCAAGCAAGATGCTTCTTCCTGTATTCCACCGCTGTCTGTAAAAATGAGAAAGCTTTTTTTCATAAAATTATGAAAACTGACAACATCCAGCGGTTCAGTAATGCGAATTTTCTGACAATCACCAAAATATTGTAGCGCTGTTTGACGAATTTCAGGGTTTAAATGAATAGGATAGATAGCCTTCACATTCGGGAATGTTTCGATAATGCGGCGGATTGCACGGAACATACTGCTCATTGGCCGGCCCAGATTTTCACGCCGGTGCGCAGTAATCAGAATAAGTCTGCTGTCCTTTGCCCAGTCCAGTAAAGGATCGTGGTAATCTTTTCTAATAGTTGTCTTAAGGGCGTCTATCACCGTATTACCGGTTACAAAAATTGTGCTTTCATCTTTTCCTTCCGCAAGTAGGTTTGCTTTGGCTGTTTCTGTAGGTGCAAAATGCATCGCGGCAATAAGCCCAGCCGCCTGGCGATTGAACTCTTCAGGAAAAGGTGAATAGATATCTTTTGTCCGAAGCCCAGCCTCTACGTGTCCAACAGGGATTTTTAGATAAAAGCACGAGAGGGCAGTTACAAAAGTAGTACTTGTGTCACCGTGCACCAGTACTAAATCGGGAGCGAGCTCTATTAATAGCTTTTTTAAACAGCGTAAAACCATCCTTGTAATATCAAATAGATCCTGACGTTCTCTCATTATAGAAAAGTCGTAATCTGGTATAATATTGAATGCGGCAAGAGCCTGATCCAGCATTTGCCTGTGCTGCCCAGTCACACAAACCCTTACTAGAAAACTTTTTCGGTTGCGCAGTTCATTAACCAAAGGAGCCATTTTAATAGCTTCAGGACGCGTGCCAAATACGATTAATATAGTTTTCTTCTGTTTAATAACGCGGCTCACTTATTCACCTGTTTCATGTTTTTTACTCCCTTGTTTTTAATTAATACAATATTGATAAAGCATTTCAATATTTTCATCAAGAAATTTGCCCCGAGCCACAATACATTCTTTCAGCTGATCTATGGCTTCTTCATAGCTTTTCGGATCGCGGTGGCTACCATCCTCATTATGGGCCAACAGTTTCTCAAAGAACGTATAACCCCAAATCTTAAAATTTCTGTCTATCCCATTCCCCAGATATGCCACATTTTCATCCACTAGCCCGAGCAAATTCTCTTGGCTAAGCTTACCTTCCCTAAGTTCTTTATAGCGTATCACCACTGCGTCCACGAACGATCTATCTTCAAAAAGTCGGCTAAACCAATTGCTGCTCGCCACATAAAACTTGTCAACCGACTTTACACTAACATAATTATTAAATGTATTGTCGAAATCCCAAACGGTTAACTTTAACTTTTCTCCGATATCTTTGTACGCATAAGTAGATAAATACCCGGCATCTGTTGTCAGCGTTAATTCATTAATAATATAGTAGTCAATAAAGTTATCGACGTCTATATATGCTGCATATCCAAGATCTGGATCATCGAATCGTTCTGAGTACAATACGCGTTCAAATTCACTGATATCATTTTTGATCCACTCGAACTGCTTCTTCGTTAGATTACGCGCCTTAGGATAACTGATACTCAGCTCATATGAGGTTAGTCCATTTAGCGACCCATAGGTTTCTATTACGTTCTCTTCAGTATTGCTACGTTCGCGCTTTACTATATAAGCCGTTGTCCCTGAAACCAAACCGAAATTTGTTAAGTTCAAGCGGCCGTTTTTTTCTTTTGTAATAGGCTCAATCATCACATATACGCCAAGATATTCTCCATCTAGAATGATTTCACAATAGCAGCTATCAGGTGCCCACGAAAGTAATTTCCTAGAAATTGCTAAAACCATATGGTTTCTGATTAAAGTCCTGTCCAAAAACGGCCCGTTGAGCACCCAATCGCTGGCGGCACTCATCCCCATTACTTCATAATCTGCGTTCTTCTCTTCTCCGTATTTCTCACGAAACTCTATTCTGTATTGCTTTTTATCAAAGCTATAGTATGAGGAGCTCCCTCTATACTTAATAACCGCCGGAGCTGAAAGGTCAGGTGCCTCACCCTGTCGATTTTCTCCTTTTACGTTATCGATAATGGAAATCTCCGCCCATATTAGACTATCTTTTTTTATCTGCTGTCCACCGGTCTCTATCACAACAAGAGGAAGATGCGTAGTAAACTCATAACCAGTTTTAGCATGGCTCTCATCCCCATCTTGTTTTGTGGGCATTGCCGCTATTTGCTGATAAGCTGTGTTCTTGATGGCGTTAATACAGAAAATAATGGTAACAAAAGTCACAGCTATTAATAAATAAATTATTATCTTACGCATTTTGCTTTACCTTTAGCTCTACCGGCTGATATCGTCCGTTTGTTCCACCTGATTTACATTTAATACGCCTTCAATTTTTAGCAATTTTTCAACAATATCGTATTGAGTTTTTTTCTTTGCCCTTAACAATACACGCTGGCTTATTTCGTATACCAGTTCACAGCCTTGGGCACTCGCGTTTTTCATTCTTTGACGTGCAGCTTTAGAGAAATACTGCTCAATAGCGGCCTGGGCTTTATTTTGGGCATCAAGACTGCATCTGATGATTAATAACAGTTTGCCGTCCGGATGGGTCTGTTTCATTACAAGTAAAAAGAGAAACACAACAGCAGAACTAATTGCCGCAAGCAAATATTGCGAAACCCCGCAGCTAATTCCCACCGCAATACACCAGAAAATAAACGTTGCATCTCGGGCATCTTTTACAGCAGTGCGGAAACGGATAATAGATAACGCCCCGACCATGCCGAGAGATAACGCAACGTTATTGCCGATAACGCTCATAATCAACGTTGTTATAATCGTCAGCATTCCGAGAGACACATTGAATTTTTTGCTGTAAGCCGTACCCGAATATGTCAGACGGTATGTCAGCATTATAAAAAAGCTAATAACGATGGTCACGCAGTTGTTCAGCAAAATCACATTCAGATTAAGCCCGGCAAGATCTGATAAACTCTCTAAAATAAAATCTTTCATTTTTTAAAAAGTTCCTTTCTATAAGGTTAAAATATAAACCTAGACATTGCATATTTACTGTTTGCCTTTGCAAGCGCATTCACCGGCTCTAGGACCTCTTTTAAAAGCCCGACCAGAAAGTAATCATATTTGACTTCCAAAACACCCATATCGGGCGCCATTGCAGGAATCATTCCCGGGGTCTCGTCAAAGAAAGAATTTATAACGAATGACGCGCGTACCGCGCTGTCAAAAGTCAGCCGCGTATTGCTGACTGGATATACATACGCCATACGGTTGTATTCGACTATCACCTTTGGATGATATCCTCCCGTCATTAAACGTGCATATAGCTTATGCGCCAAGGGGCCCTGATAGTCAAGCAAGAAGCTATAATCGGCCCACATCATACTCAGAGCATCCTCTTTTGAAATCTTTATGGACCGCTTGACACCGTCCGAACCCGATTTACACTTATACTCCAATAGTATGGAGTCTATTTTGGGTGGATAAAAGCGCAGTCTTATCTTTCTTTTTTCCATTTTGCCATCGAGTGTATCGAATAGATCATGATCTTTTACCGAATCAAAATAAAGTGAACGGACACAGTAACCAGCGTCACCCGAATACGGGTCAGGCTGAACCAAAAATTTCAAACGTTGATTTAATTGGGAGAATTCCGCAACAGATATTGGGTATTTGATCTCTTTACGAAAAACCTCGCTGGTATTCATAAATTAACCTCTTTTCTTGATTCTCTTGCGGCGATGTGCTGGTCTCTCCCCCGGTTGCTATGATGTTTCTTTGCAGCATGCCGTCCGGTATAACGCTTTTTTCTTTTGAACAAAATTGGTTGATTACTCATCATATGTTGCACCATTATACCAGCAGCAGTAAGAATTGCTGAGGCAATTACCTGAAATGCTATATTATTAACGCCTAATAAAACGAGTCCTTCAAACCCAAGGGTAACCGCTCCCCATACCGCGGTAGAAAGAGTTACCAAGGTGCTTGAGAATACTACCGATACTGCTCCGAGCACGATACCAGTGCCAAGACATATCAATATATTTGCTGTAAAGAGCGACGTTAAACTATACCCAATCAACGCGCTGATGATAAAAACGCTCAGCTTATACCAATGATAAGCCAAAAACGCCACAATCAATCCAATTAGTGAAAAAGTAGTTACAATTACACCCATATCTGCAGTCGGCTGTAGCAATGCGCATATTCCGATTGCCGTTAAGAAGAAAGCCATAATACCACTAATTATTCGAAAAAGCTTTAAGCCAAAGAAGCAGCTTTGTATTGCCAAGATAATAACAGCCCCAAACAATATATCAGCAGCTTGGGTAATGGTATCTTCTATACCCACTTCTTTACCGAATTTTGTTATTATATTGAAAAATACGTTTGTCATGATACCCCCTTTTCTGTATTCTCAATCGACAATCTTTCAAATATCCTGTCGATTTTTCTGTTAACGGTATTATATCCTAGGTGATTACCATATTCCATAATTAGAAAATCAGCAATCTGGTAATCTGAAAAAAAGTTCCAAAAGTCTTTCTGACTTCCGTTGTAAAAAGTTGGATTTATCAAAATAATATTTTCATAATAGGGAGTCAGCCAAGGGGCAAACGCTTTGCTATATTCATCTCCCACAATCATAAGGGTTTTGCCATTTTCGGCATCACCATGAAGTATCGAATTTGAAATATGTGCTCCAATAAAAATATTATATCCCTTACGAGACAAGGCAACAGTCGGAGAGTCATATGTTACATACACATCCTTCGAACTGCGAGAGGTAATCGTTTGTGCGTTTTCGGCATCCTCCATTATATAATAGCTCACATAATCCGGATAATCTGATAACGTTTTAGCATCATGCAATACACGAAACGTTCCATAATAGCTATTAAACCTGTGCTCCTTATAATTTTCAATCCCAATCATGTTGATTCCTGCGCTGACGCAAAATTTTTGGGCCGCATAATAAGCGCCCAAAGCCGTCCACACATGATCTGTCCTGAAAAATATGTATTCATCGTTGTGTTCAGCCAAAACACCTGACACATCAAGCGTGACAACATCCGCGGCAGAATTGGCATAAATCTCTTTAATTGCACTTATAACATCATCTGAATATCGCTGATATTCCCCTGGTTCAAAACTGATACGCATCGGGATAAGCATCATGTATTTGTTTATGCCTTCAGGTATTGATGCTAAAGCATTATTCAATATTTCAGAACATTTCCGCACACTCTCCTTGTCATAACGATAACATTCAAGAACCCTGTCTTTAAAATAAATATATTCATCTGTAAGTAGCATTGGCGATGTCTCTAGCTGCCTCCCGCCAGGTTTTCCGTCCATACCAAATTTTATATTATCCGAAACTTTAAGTGGAGCCTGCTGAGGAGCTAAATTTTGCCTTTCGTTTAAAAGGATTGTGTTGGCGAATATGCTGACGGCTGCAGTCACAATGAGCATCGCTGTACAAATCAGAACCTGACAGGCTTTATTCATCTCAATCACCCCGTTTTTGGCTTGCCGGAACTAGAAAGTAATTTGTTTGCATCTGTATAACATAATTAATTTTGTTTAAATCCACAAATATCTTCATTGTTCCTTACCTTTTATTTCTTCTATTATTGCCGGGTGTTTAAGCCAGATTTTTGCCGAAGATGGCAAACCTTTCAGCATATGCTTGTCCGCTTGAAGACTTTTTGAAAAGATCCGTAGATATAAAAGATCTGTGCATCCACAAAAAGCATAACTGCCAATACGCTCTACAGATTCAGGAATAACAATCTCTTTAATCGCGCTGCATCCATAGAAAGCACTCATTCCTATTGCTTTAACCGTATTGGGTATTTCTATTTTTTTGAGCGCTGTACAGTCTTTAAAAAGATGGCTATTTAGCTCTGACAGATAGCTCGGGGTTTTAAATACAACGTATTCCATGCCGCAGCCGCTAAACGCGCTTGTTGCTATCTGCCTGCATAGCGCCGGAATATTTACCTCGCAAAGCGCCGCGCATCCTTCAAAAGCCGCTTCACCAATCGACCTAAGATTTATACAATTATTAAGATCTATTTCTGCGAGATTAGTACAGCCACAAAATGCAAAAGCACCAATTTCTTCAATTGTAGACGGAAGGACAATACTGCGAAGCTGACGGCATTCATAAAAATAGCTGGGAGGAATATATGTTACCCCCTCTGGGATAACCACATCGGTAATGCGCTCAATTTTGCGGAAACCGCAGGGTGCCATTTTTTCAAACATATTTACTGTCGGAACCATTACATTGTTGCATACCCTTGGTATAGATGGGCTGTGTTCAATTTCGGCCGCAAAAACATCCAAATGTTCTTGCCCAATATCATTTGGCAATTCTTCCTCTTTATTAAAGTCAGGGCAGCATTCTCCCCCCGATTCCGAACTGATATATCCATATACACGGCAGCCTTTCTCAAAAGTAATTATCCCTCGCGCTACGATGGATTTAATTTTCCCGTATTGTCCTACGGTCACGCCGCTTTCAGCAAATAAGTTTTCCTGTGTAAAAACAGATCCATATACACGTACATTTTGTCCTAGATAAATATCTCCCTCTGCAAAAAGATTTCCATAAACCACAGATCCATCACAAAGCCTTATACCTTTACTTGATCGGATATGGCCTTTAACCGTGAGGTGGTCAAGCACAATAATATCATGCTTAGTTATGATTGAGCTATCTAGAGTGCTCGTATCATCAGTCATATCGTCATCTACGTATTTGATATTACGAATGACTTTCGGAGTATTATAATCTAATTCTACGCGTTGCGTGTAGTCATCTAGTGTTAAATTATCTTCGGCACCGTAACCCAAAAAAATGGCCGGCGCATATAATCGCCGAAAACGGCAATTGTTACCCATTACAATCTTTGCGAGGCTACTCGCGCTTATTCCCAGATCACAGTCATCATAAATATTAAGGGTGCCTTCGGCATCCACCCACCGTATCACGTGGGTACCGCTGCCTAAAATCAGATCTTTTTTGCAACAGATGGCCCTTACCATTTCAATGCCCAGCAGGCATGCGTTTTTACACGCATATATTTCTTTGAGAAACTGAATACCTGCCGGAGGGTGAAAGTTATGTTCCTGTGCGTAGACAACACTGAAACAGTATTCTGGGTACTGGGATACCCTGTCAGCCTCAATAATACTTTCCTCTTGCGACAGCTTTATCTTTCCGGAACCGTCATAATTTTCCAATTGTTTTTCAAACAGATCGGTAAACGATTTGACAAAATAGCGAGGGTCTTTAATCTTAGACTGCTTTATTTCCAGCATTTTGCCGCCTTTTTTACGTATAAAAATCAAGCTGAATACGATGGGAAACAGCAACATCGTGACAAAAATAATGGCTGAAATAACAATAATTATCATGGTGAGCCCACCTCACCTTTTGCTTTTTCAAAACGCTGCGTTTTAACCCACCCGACATCGCGTCTCGTCACAAGGTCCACAACCGCATCCAAGAACCCAAGGCTAATATTCCATAAATAAAAATAGAAATTGAATGTTATCAGCGGAAGTAGCAATACGTCTTTTTTAACGCCGTCAACCATCAAGGCTGTTGCAATCTCATAAAACGGTGCAAAATTGCCATAGCTGTTGTATGCACCCAGAAAAAATATAGCCCACCATCCAATAAAAACGTCCATCTCTCCCAGCAAAAAAAGCGCGATAGAATCAATAAATCCTAATGAAAATAAGAATGGCAGAGTATAAACGAGCAAGAGAAGGATACCATCTAATTTTTCGCGGGCTGTCAGATGTTTCGAAAACGCTACCCTAAATAAATATCGAAACATTACACCGTTATGTCCACGAGACCAACGCCGTACCTGATTGGCCCTAACGGCCCAGGTTTCAGGTACTTCTTCATAGCATTCCGCCGCATTGGCATATACAACCTTCCACCCCAACGTATAAAACCGATATGTCAGCTCAGTATCTTCGGCAAGAACGTGTGTATTAAACCCTCCTGTATCCATCATAATGCTTTTTCTAAACCCGCCTACAGTACCTCCGTATTGTGGCATGGTCTTTAGGTTATAGCGCGCCTGCTGATCGGCCTGATAACCCCCCGAACGTTCAAGATTAAGCAGTCTTGTTAGCCAGTTTTTGTTCGTGTTATAGGGAATAACCCTTCCCATCACTGCTCCAACCTCCGGATCTTCAAACGCAATGGCAAGCTGACGGAGCAAATCCTTACCCGGCCTATAATCAGCGTCGAATACGATGATAATTTCTCCTTTTGCGAGTTCCATGGCGTCGTTTAAAGCGGCCGGCTTGCCGCGTTGCTGTGAATCACGATGTAATACTCTAATGAAAGGATATCTGCTTTGATATTCGTCAAGCATTTCTGCGGTTGCGTCAGACGAATGGTCGTTTATCGGAATAATCTCCAGCCGATCCCTATCATAATTGCATTCAATTAATGCATCTAACACATACTGCAGCACCCGTTCCTCATTATGCATGGGAATCAGTACAGAAATATACGGCAGTTCGCTATCTTCTATATCGTTATAATACATCCTCTGGCGTCCGTAGATACGGTTATAAGAAAATACCGCGTGGCGTACAGCATAAACCAGCATTAGTATAACAATCAGCACAAAATATACCTTTAAAATTATGATTACATCCAATGCCACTTCAACCTCCCCTCTCCTTGGTCAAAGTGTTTTATCTGTACGTTAATAAATATTGAATAGATACAAACAAGATACAAAAAATCATACAGCGGTCCCAATGAGAAAAACAATGTCGTCATATACAGTGATGATGCCGCCGATACAATGAACAAAAAAGTTAGGTAACGTACGCAACCAAAAATAAATGAATAAATAATAATAGCTAAAAATGTAAGCAGTTTTCCGGCAATTCTTCCGTACCCAACGATGCCCGTAACAAGCCCTGCCAGAACCAAAAATGACATCCAGATGCCTACCTGCTGAAGCATATACAACTCCGAATACTTTGTCGCAGAATATGGGAAGAATTCTTTTGCAAACGTAAAGTATATACACGCGATGAGATGTAGCAATAGAACAATTGCAAAATAGATAGATAGAGGGGTCCCGCCTTTTTTGTTTCTGGAAGAAAATAATCCAACGGCTAACAGCACAATAGTGAGTGCCAGGTTAATTATTACCTCCTGATCAGAGGGGAGTAAATTCTGAGTCTGTACGTAATATATACCGCCAAAAACGGGTAGAAAATTGGAATAGGCAATACCTAAACAACTGTTCGGAATACATGCTGAAAGTGCATGTTTAACCCAAATGGAAAGTGCATAGCTTACTTTAGTATAAAATATTAGAAAGAGGATCAAAGAAGGCAATACGAATAACAACAAAAATAACCATTGTTCTTTTTTGTTCGGTTCTAAATGCCGATATGCTCGTGAGAAATAGATTTGTCTTTTTTGTATCGTATTTTTTATATCCAAACCTTTCTTCTCCATAAGACATCATTCTATTTAAAATATTGTATCATATTATATTAACACATGATACCCTATTTATTTATATATTTTATCTTTTTATGACAAATATATAACATGATAAATATAGTTTAACAAATTAATTTATTTTATTCTGCCTTTTTTGGAGTAATGATGAACCCTCATATAAAAGAATCTAATATTAAATCCACATGATCTCTGCGAAGATGCCTTCGGTATTCTCCTTTTATATACTGCTATTGGTAATAAAAAAAGGGCTTGCTAAAGGCCCTTAATGATAATGATACCATCCTTTTACTTAATTGCTTGGATCGTGTAAGATGCGACATAATCTTCTATGTTTTCTCCGAGCCCCCATGATTTAATAATCTCTTTGCTATTATCTTTTGGTGTTAAACGAATATTGCTATATCCTGCGTTGCACAGTATTGTTATTAAATCTTCTATATACTCGGCACCGCCAATGCAACTCGAAATTAACTTAAGGTCATGTTTAATTTTTTCTGGTAGCTTTTCTGTAGCGATGACATCTGATATAGAAATCCTTCCGCCCGGCTTTAAAACCCTGAATGTTTCTCTGAACACTTGGTATTTGTCTAAAGACAAGTTAATCGCACAGTTTGAAATAACAACATCTACGGTTTCATCAGCAACAGGCAAATGTTCTATTTCTCCTAACCTAAATTCAACCCTAGTAAATCCGCCTTTCTCAGCGTTTTTTCTTGCCAGGGAAATCATATCGGGTGTCATATCAACGCCGATTACATAACCTGATTCACCAACTTTACGGCTGGCTAAGAAACAGTCAAACCCGCCCCCGCATCCAAGGTCGAGCACTGTCTCACCTTCTTTAAGCGAAGCCATTGCAATAGGGTTGCCACACCCCAATCCCATATTGGCTTGTGGCGGCATGTTTTCTAGATCGTCATCTAAATACCCTATTTTTACCGATAAATCCTTAATATCAGTTTGGGTGCCGGAGCAACAGCAGCCTCCTTTGCAACAGCCTCCATCCGAACTTTTTTTTGCCGTATTAGTATAATTCTTTCGAATCGTATCGCGAACATCTTCCTTATTATTCATAGGCTACCTCCTTAAATAATGGTCGGTTATTAAGACGGATTAAAGAATCCTTCTTTACGTTATCCGCTACTTTGCCGCGAGGCGAGACCATCTTACCATATTTCTTCTAGTATGGTTCTTATAGCCGCTTATACTTTGGTAGTCAACAAACAAACCGGACTACTCTCGTCGTATTTTTTTCGTTATTATTTAAGATTTAGATCTCATCTGAGATTATCTGTTTTACTTCTTTTATCTTTGGCACTCTACCCATCGATTTGACCTTTCCATCTACTATCAGTCCCGGCATCCTAATGATCCCTGACTGCATAATCTGCTCTAAGTCCGTCACATACACAACATTTGCCACAATACCCAATTTGCGCACAGCTTCTAGCGTTATCTCGTATAGCTTTTTACATGATGCACAGCCTGCACCTAATACTTTGATTTCCATATAAATACTCTCCTTTTAAACCATAATATATTATTTAACCCGAGTAGCATAATGTATTTTAGGATCCCAAATGATGCCCAACTCTCAACAATTCGACGAGTAAAGTTTTTTTACAAACCCTGTTGGACGAACTTTTTGCTTCTATTATACCACTCCAGTGGTAGACTTGTGGCCAGTCAGCATCCTTCACCACAGCTATACTGCGTATTGTCACGGA
>JBMNOU010000048.1:0-13286 GCA_050943215.1 Christensenellales bacterium
ACTATTACAGATATAGAGTATACACAATAGGCCAGTATAGTAATTCGGGATATAATATGACGTACTTCAAAAGCAACTTTTAGCGAGACCGCCGTGTTTGTGAACATCATTCTCAAAAAAGGTGTTGTAAACAGGTAAAAATTAATCAATATTATTCAGCCCGCTTTGTTTTTATCTTTCTTATAAGAACACCTCTGAATAGGCGGCAGCGTCAATGTTAAAAATAAGCCTGAGGTGCAAACATGAAGAAATTTAAAAACGCTGCGGTTGGAGCTATCTCAGGGTTTATCGCGGGGCTGTTCGGCTCGGGTGGCGGCGTAGCTGTTGTTGAGGGACTAGAAAGGGCGGGCACCGAGGAACGCAGGGCGCACGCAACGTCCATTGCCGTGATATTTCCGATATCAGCCGTATCCGCAGTGCTGTACGGTGTCGGCGGATATGTTCCGCTGGCAGAGACGCTATACCTCTGCGGCGGTGCGATTGCCGGAGGGCTCGCGGGTGCGTTTTTGTTAGGGCGTATAAAAACTCGGCTGCTAAACAATATTTTTACATTGCTGATGCTTGCTTCGGGCGTCTGGCTGCTGTTTTGATGCTTTACGTATTATTGGGCGCACTGTTTGGCGTCGTGGGCGGTATGGGGCTGGGCGGCGGCATTGTATTGATACCCTGCCTGACGCTGTTTATGGCGGCATCACAGCAACAAGCACAGGGCATGACGTTGTTTGCTTACATCCCAATGGCGATATTCGCGCTGATTTCGCACATCCGCCAAAAAAACGTGCGGCTAAGGCCAACGCTGTTTATTACCGCTTTTGGATGTGTAGGCGGCGTAGGCGGGTATTTTCTCGCGGCCGCGATTGAGTCGGACACGCTGAAAAAAGCGTTTGCTATTTTTCTGGTTCTCGTTGCGCTGCTGCGCGTATTTAGGCAAGAGATTAAACCGAGGCTAAAAACAAAAAAGATGTACTAGCGAATCGCCTATAAATTATCTATTGACAGGCAATAGCGGCATGTTATAATAAACAATAATCATGTAAAAGGCTGTGAATGGGATACGCTTCATCCGCAAAACGCGTAAAGAGAGCCGTCGGTAGGTGTGAGACGGACGCGGGCGGAATGCAAAACTCACCCGGGAGCTGCAAGGCTGAACAAAGTAAGCTTTGACGAGTGCCTTATGCGTTAGTTAAGGAAGGGCTTTTTTGCCCTGTTGAGCTGGCGGCGTTTTGCCGCAAGCAGAGTGGTACCGCGAACCTTTCGTCTCTGTAACGGACGAAGGGTTTTTTTATATCAATAAAAAAGCAATATACGCTGCGGCAAAGATTTTTGTTGTTGCTGGGCTGAAGGTTTTCAAGGCGAATGGAGGAGACTATGCCAGAATTTATTAATATGACAATCGGAGATCTGCTGGATTCAAAAGCAAAAGCTTATCCTGATAAAGATGCGCTGATACATCCTTATGAAGGTGTGAGGTATTCAACAGCGCAGTTTAAGGCGGTGTGCGACCGTGCTGCACGTGGGTTGATAGCGCTTGGAGTCAAAAAAGGCGACCATGTCGCGATTTGGGCAACGAATTATCCGCATTGGGTGATATCATTATTTGCGACGGCCAAGATTGGCGCAGTATTGGTCACCGTCAATACTAACTACAAGAAATTTGAATTAGAATATCTGCTTAAACAATCGGATTCTATGACTCTGATTATGACGGGTGGTATAAAAGATAACGACTACGTCGATCATATCTATTCGATCTGTCCGGAACTTGCTAAATGCCCGCCCGGCAGGCTTAAAAGTAAAAAGCTGCCCTATCTGAAAAACGTTATCTTCCTTGACAGCAATAGCCATCCGGGCATGCTACACTGGAGCGATTTGGAAGACGCTGCCGACAGCGTCAGTGAAGAAGAGCGTATAAAGCGCCAGAAAGACACGAATCCACACGACGTGATCAACATGATGTATACTTCCGGTACGACGGGATTCCCCAAAGGCGTAATGCTGACACACTATAACCTGGTCAACAACGGTAAGACCATAGGTGCATATATGCGTTTTTCCGAAAAAGATAGGCTGTGTATTCCCGTACCGCTTTTCCATTGTTTTGGCTGCGTGCTGGGTGTTATGGCGGCGGTTACCAACGATACGGCGATGGTCATACTCGACCATTTCAATCCTGAAAAGGTTATGAACGCGATCGATACCGAGAAATGCACTGCCGTTCACGGTGTGCCCACGATGTTCATCGCAATGCTTGGCCACAAGGATTTCGGCAAATACGATTTTTCTTCTCTGCGGACGGGTATTATGGCAGGGTCTCCGTGTCCGACGGAAGTGATGAAGGTGGTAGTCGAGCGCATGGGCGCAAAGGAGATTACGATTGTCTACGGTCAGACGGAATCTTCCCCTGGTATCACACAGACAAAAACGGATGACCCGCTGGAGCTGAGGGTTTCTACAGTCGGCCGCGCGTATCCCAACGTTGAAGCAAAGATCATAAATCCAGAGACGGGTGCCGATGTGTCTCCCGGGGTTATCGGGGAGATCGTGACAAGAGGATATCATGTGATGAAGGGTTATTACAAGATGCCCGAGGCAACGGCTCAGGTTATCGACAATGATGGCTGGCTTCACACCGGCGATCTTGGCGTAATGGATGAAAACGGTTATTATAAAATTACCGGCAGACTGAAAGATATGATCATCCGCGGCGGCGAAAACATCTATCCGCGTGAGATCGAAGAGTATCTTTATACGCATCCGAATATAAAGGATGTACAGGTTGTTGGCGTACCGGATGTCAAATACGGCGAAGAAGTGCTTGCGTGCGTGATTCTCAATGACGGCGTAAACGAAACGGAAGAGAGCATCATCACATTTGTCAAAAAGGGGTTGTCAAAGTTTAAAGCGCCGCGCTATGTGCGGTTTATCGACGCGTTCCCGATGACAGCCAGCGGCAAAATACAAAAGTATAAGCTTCGCGAATGGGCGGTAGCCGAGCTTAATCTAGAAGACGTTGCCAATATCGAAACGGCGTAGCGACGCTAATAACCAAGGCCTCTGTGCTGCTGGCACAGGGGCCTTGGTTTTTTTGGTATAAGTATAAAATTATATATGGATACTGTCACACTTTTGTGTTTAGTGAGTAGTATATATTATCAGTGACAATATCTAATATTAAGAGGAGAGATATCAATGGGTGAATTAAATTTTGAGAGACTGAAATCTGATATCCTTGCTGAGGTGAAAGCCGAAATTGAAGCGGAGCTGGAAGCGGAGTATAGCGCCCAGAAACAATTCAACAAACAGATAAACTATAACGTGCTGTCTCAAAAGCAGTATCAGGGACAAATAGCAGATGCGGACACCGAAAGCGAAGCAGAGTTAAAGAGCGAGGTAAAATCTGAAAATATTGCAAAAGCTGAGAGCGAGTCGGATACAACCCCCCGCAAAGGGAAATCTTTCGCGTAATCAATTATAGTATGACTACACCGCTAATAGATAACGGGAGTGTTGGATATGCACGAAATGCCCGAAAAAACAGATCAGGATATGCCGGATAAGATTCCAGAATTGCCCAAAAACACCAAAGATAAAAATAGAGAAAACAAGCCGCTGATTGAAAAAGACGATATCCAGTATAATGCGCAGGATTTGGATCAGCAACAAAGGATGAATATGAATCCGGTGCAATCAAACACACAGAACCTTCATATATACGTCAGCGATACCAAGGATTATTCGGGGAAAATTACCGGTATCACCTATCTTGGCAAAACAAAAGAGATCGTTGCCAATGCGGCTGTATATTTGTTTTTTGGCAATGACAGCAAGCATCCGGTATGCAAAACGCATTCGGATTATCGGGGCTGCTTTTCGATAGAGGAGCTGCCGCCCGGATATTACAACTTGTTTGCGCACTGCGGGGAGCGCCTTCGATATGAGGCATATTCCATTAAGGTATTGCCATGTCAGAATGTGCACCAATCGGTACTATTAAAGCCATATTAATAATACGGTTTTAGTCGCTGGCAGCTTAAAGATCAATAACCCTCCCAGGAATAAATGCGCTTCCCCCTTCATAATTATGATTTTGAAGGGGGATTTTATTATGTCAAACGCTGCAACGAAAAGTATGAATCAGTCAAAAGGCATCCAAAAGACGTCTTTTGCAACCTTTCTGAAATGCGCACTTAAGGGGACGCTTGTATCTATGGTCTTTACGATTGCCGTAATACTCCTTTTTGCGCTGATTATTAAGGAGACGGGGCTCTCTGACGGGGTGATCTCACCGGTCAACCAGATCATCAAGATCGCCGGTATTATTGCCGCATCGTATTTTGCCATCAAGGGGCTGACCGAAAAGCAGTGGATTTGCGGAGCCCTCGCGGGGATTATGTATATGCTTTTAAGCTACCTGATATTCTCGCTGATTGAAGGTGTGTTCGGTAATGTTGCACTGCTTTTCTCGGATATGCTGATGGGTCTGCTGATCGGCATGGTGTTTGCAATTATTGCGGCGAACTTTTTAGGAAGGACCAGAAAAGCCGCCAAGATGGCCAAAAAGATCCCGAAGACCAAACGGATTAAAAAGATTTGAAAACCAAGCGAAAAAATAAAGAGTTGCAAAAAGGTGCGGGCCATTATATAATCTTAAGCGATCCAGTAGCGAAAGATTATGGAGGTTAAGCATGAAGCATATCAAAACGGTTGTTAAGGGAAGCCTTAAGGGCAAGAGAGAAAAGACCGGATGCGGAGAGTGCCAAACGTCCTGTCAGTCGGCTTGCAAAACATCTTGCACACTTGCAAACCAGAGGTGCGAGAAAAAGCGTTAGCAACATTGGCAGGGCGCGCGTATTTTGGCGCATTTATATAACGATTATACAAAAACGCGGCGACCGATTCGTCGCTTTTTTGTTTTTTAAGGAGCTATTTGTGGTACATACATTTATATACGGCGGAGAATATTTTGCGCTTGATGTCGAGTCGGGCAGCGTGCATGTTCTGGATAAGCCAGGATTTGAGGCGGTATCCCAGCTGGCTTTAGCGCAGGCGTCCGGAGAAAATTTTAAAATGGCGCTGTCTGAAATAAACGAGCATCTTGCGGATGAAATATTAAAGCTGATGGACGACGGAATGCTGTTTTCGGCGGCTGAAGAAGATACATCAAGGCCCCAAAGCGTGGTCAAGGCTATGTGCCTTCATCTTGCGCATGATTGCAACCTGGCCTGTGATTACTGCTTTGCAAAAGGCGGCGCGTTTGCGGGAAAAAGAGAGATGATGAGCGCAAAGATAGCAAAGGCGGCGATCGATTTTCTCGTAGAAGTTTCGGGTACGCGGCGCAACCTTGAAATCGATTTTTTCGGTGGAGAGCCTCTTTTAAACTTTGGTGTGCTGAAACAGACGGTGGATTATGCACAAAGCGTTGAGAGGGAGCTTCATAAGAATTTTCGGTTTACCGTGACTACAAACGGGTATCATCTAACGGACGAGATGATAAAATACCTTAACCGCTATATGAGCAACATCGTCGTCAGCATCGACGGAAGGCCGCATGTGCATGACGCGGTGCGCAAAACGGCAGGCGGCAAGGGAAGCTATCAAAGGGTCACGGACAACGCTAAAAATCTGCTGTTAGGCAGAAAAGGCGAGTATTACGTGCGGGGTACGTTTACCGCGGACAATCTTGATTTTTCCCGTGATGTGCTGCATATTGCCGACATGGGGTATTATGGCGTATCCATAGAGCCGGTGGTGACAACCGGCCCGCGTGCGATATGCGAACAGCATCTTGACACGGTATTCAAAGAATACGACGTGCTGGCTCAAGAATACGTGCGCAGGCGAAAGTTTGGCAACGGGTTTGCATTTTTTCATTTCATGGTCGACCTTGATGCGGGGCCGTGCCTTGCAAAGCGGATACGCGGCTGCGGGGCGGGCACCGAATACATAGCTGTTGCGCCTGGTGGGGATATATATCCGTGCCATCAGTTTGTGGGACGCAGAGAATATAAGATGGGCAGCGTGCTTGAAAAGACAATCAGCGAAAGTATTGCCAGCCGGTTTGACGCTTGCAACATTTATAATATAGAAAGCTGTAAAAACTGCTGGGCTAAATATTATTGCAGCGGCGGCTGCAGTGCGGCCAACGTTAACATTAACGGCGATATGATGAAGCCCTACGAGATTGGCTGTGCCATGCAGAGGAAACGCCTTGAGATTGCGATTGGCATAGCGGCAAAACAGCAGATGGAGGAGTTATGATACAGACAGTGGACGGGAAATATCCGGATAAACACAAATCGGCATACGTGCACCCAAGCGCAATTTTGGTAGGAGACGTCACGCTCGGGAAAGAATCGGGTATCTGGCCGTGCGCGGTGCTTCGGGGCGATATGGGAAGCATAACGATCGGGGAAAAAACGAACATCCAGGACGGATGCGTACTGCACGCGACGGAGATTAAGCTGAGCGTGGGCAGCCAGGTGACTGTGGGGCACGGTGCGCTGCTGCACTCCTGTGATATCGGCGACCGCAGCGTAATCGGAATGGGAGCGATCATACTGGACGCCGCGAAAATTGGAGAAGACTGCATTATCGCAGCGGGTACAATAATCCCGGGCGGTAAAGTGATACCGCCGCGGAGTGTTGTTATGGGTAATCCGTATCAGATCGTAAGGGAAGTAACGCAGCAGGACATCGATGGCGCGGCAAAAAACTGCGAAGAATACTGTTTGCTGGCAAAAACGTATATCCGCACCGGAGATATACTGTAAATCATTCTAGCCAGAGAGACTGGTTGCCGGTGGATACTCCTATTGCCCCGCAGGATAGTGCCTCGATGATCTGTTCTTTCCGGGTAATGAGCCCGCCTGCAATTACGGGCGTATCAACAGCTTGTGTAAACCGTTGTATGACGTGGGGTATGATGCCTGGCATCAGCTCGACCATAGACGGTTTTGTTTTTTTTACCGTCTTTACCGCGTTGTCGAACGACGCACTGTCCACCATGAAAAAACGCTGTATGCAGAATATTCCCTTTTCCCTTGCATATTTGATCAGCGTACTTTTTGTGCTTATGATACCGCTCGGGCCAATCCTATTTTTGACATAATCGAGCGCTTTTGCGTTGGCCGCAAGACCGTCAATCAGATCCATATGTAGAAAAACGTTGCGCTGTGCGGCAAGGACCATTGATACAAACGCCTTTGCGGAAAAGATATCGGTACCCAGCAAAAACACAGTGGGCATACGGAGCCCGAACGCATATTCCAGCGCCTGCCTGCTTTGCACTGCTGCGATAACGGGATTGTCTTTGATTGCTTCAATATATGCGTGCAACAAAAACACACTCCTTTTAAACGACTCTGGCTTATTATAACATGCACAAGATATATTTACAAAATTTATAACGGATGTTATGATAAAAAAAGGCATTTACTTAACAAACAGACGAGCACGGCCGGTTTTATAAATCCATCAATGGTAAAATCTTGGATAAGCTATTTTTATGCCTAAATCTTTTTAGAATCTATTTTGCAATAATAGATACTGATATTACCAATAAGGAGGGATACCATGCTCTTTGATGCGAATTACAATGAGGTCTTAAACGAATGGGATGTGCATCTTTACGGCGAAGTAGACATATATAATGCGGATAGTTTGAAAAGCGAACTGCATTCTCTGATAGACGAAAAGAAAGCGGATATCGTTCTTGACTGCACCAACTTAAAGTATATCGATTCAACGGGGCTAGGCGTCCTAGTGAGTGCGCTTAAAAAAGTAAAAGAGGCAGAAAGGCGTATCAGCATCGTCAACTTAAAGCCATATATCGCAAAGATATTCGTTTTGACGGGACTTGATAATGTATTTACGATTGAGGTGAACGAGACGTGAACGGAGACGTGATTAAATTTTCTTTTCCCGCAAAGCCAAATTATATCCTGGCGGTTAGGCTGGCCGTTTCGGCAATCGCTGAGCGCATCGGGTTTAATATCGATGATATTGAAGATTTAAAAGTTGCGAGTGCGGAAGCATGTACAATGCTGTTATCCGAAAGCCCGGATATCATCGCGATCTGCATTACGGTGGACGACGGGCTGCAGATGAACTTTGATGCAGAGGGGCAAGCGCCCGGCCGTAAACCTAGCATTGATGAAGCGAGAGATCTTTCGCAATACCTTTTGGAAGCACTTGTTGACAAATGCGAGTTTTTAAGACAGGATGACGCAGTGAGGGGCGTACGGTTTTATAAAAAGCGGCAATGATATGGTTGGGGACTTGATAATGTATGATTGTTTTGGGGGTATGACTGAACAAGAGCTTTTCTCGTATTATCAGCAGAATAAAGATGATGAGCTCAGAGATTATATCTTGAAAAAATATTTATATATGGCAAAGATCGTCGCAAAAAAGTTTATCAATAGGGGCGTTGAATATGATGATCTTTTTCAGGTTGCTTCGCTGGCGCTGGTAAAAGCGTTCGACCGGTTTGAATACGACAGGGGTGTCAAGTTTATTAGCTTTGCAATGCCTACGCTGGTCGGAGAGATTAAGAATTATTTCAGGGACAAGACGCGTATGATCCGGATATCAAGGAGGGACAGCGAACTTATAAGAAAACTTGATGAAGCCAAAGAGTATCTCGAAAGCCATCTCGGGCGAAGCGCTTTGCCCGAAGAGATCGCGGAATACCTTACGCTGTCCGTTGAGCGTGTGCTTGAATTATTGGAAATGCAAACAGGGGCATATACGGCATCGCTCGATAGTTTTATCACTGCAAACGAAGATCTAAGACTGATCAAGATGCTGGGGAACACGGATGATGCCTATGAAAAGATCGAGGACAATGATTTTATCAATTACTGCATGGGTCATCTTAACGATATCGAGAAACGGCTGATAAGGGAACGATATGCCAATGGCAAAAGCCAGAGGGAAGTAGCGGTTTTGCTGGGCGTATCGCAGATGTATATATCGAGGAACGAACGCAAAATATTGGTAAAATTACGTAATTTATATGAAAACTAAAGTTTAAAAACATTTAGACCGGGTTATATTAATAGCAACGCATTCAGTGTAAAACAATATATGGGATAGATTGTTTTGTACAAACTTAAATGCTCTGGTGTTAAGATGGCGAACGACTACCAGTATGTGTTGACGACAATTAGCGATATTAAAACGGTGACGGATCATGTGTTAAGCGGCATCGAGCAGCATATGCCGCTCAATGAATCACGCAGGTATGAGGTTGCGCTTGTGCTAAATGAACTGCTGGTTAATTGCTTTACGCATGCGGCACCGTCTGAAACAGAGCCGGTGCTGCTCGCAGCCAGTATCATTGATGGAATTCTTAGCATACGTGTGACCGACAACGGGGACGGGTTTGAATATGAGAAAAAAATAAATGCGCTTGAAAGGCATACCGATGAAGACGGGCTTTTCAGGGAGCGCGGCAGAGGCCTGATGCTTGTAAAGGCCTTCAGCCAGGAGATAAAATACAACCTAACAGGCAACAGTGTGGAAGTAACAATTGTATTATAACAATTTGTTACATACTTTGGTTGTATTCGTAGTTTTTTTATCTCCTTGATTTAGAGGAATTTTTTTTTGTACGGAGAATTATTACTATACACGGTGGAGGATTTCGATTTAGATGGCAGTCAAGCGAAAACCAAGATTAAAGTTCTTTGCGATACTCGGCGGATTTGTCGTTGTGGCCGCTGTTTTGATGATCGTGCTGCTGCGTGGGCAGCCGACTGCTGCTATCGAATGGGCCAGCACCGATTACACGGCTTATTTTGATATGCTGGTTGTCCGCAGTGAGGTCGTATACGAAGCTAAAAATTACGGCAAAACCGACTTTATTGCGAAGGAAGGCGCTCACGTCAAAACGGGGGATCCTATCCTTGAGGTATATGAATTAGGATATAACGACGAAACATTATCCGAACTGCTTGATCTGAAAAAGACGATCATGGATTACGAAACGGGTGTCAGCAGGGCGGGGGTTATTGATACACAGCTAAATGATATCAACAACCGGATCGATTCAAAGGCAAAAGACATTCAGCAGGCCGTAGCGGGCCGGCGGTTTGCCTGTATACCTGATCTTGAGGATGAGATGGAAGTTCTTTTGGACGAGCGAACGGCGTACCTGAAAAGCGTTGCACAGCCTGACGATACGCTACGAACGTATTACGCGAAGGAGTATGAGCTTTCTGATATGATCGCTGGATGGTGCAGCGTGCTTACAGCCGAAGAGAGTGGCATCGTCAGCTTCTATTTTGACGGATGTGAAGCGCTAATGACCAAAGACAACATAGGCAGTTTCACAAAAGAAGTGCTCGAGGAGGTAAGCGAAGGCAAGACGATTAAAACGGTCGAGCAAGACCGTGCTTACGCACCGCTATACCGTCTTGTCAATGAAAACGATTGGTATGTGGTAACGCTTTGTGATAAAAGCATTCCGGAAATGTTTATCGGCAATGTGTTTTCCATTGTTTTTGATGATTATTTGAAAACGCAGTATACCGGAACGGTATATGACGCAACAGAGCTTGAAGATAATGGCGGTTTTGTGTATACTATACAGATACAGGATAGCATTGGCCCGCTTTTGGGCGATAGGCGCGTGTCCGCAAAGCTATATACGGCGATGGAGGGTATGCGCGTACCGAGGTCATATGTTAAGGCAACGGACCAGGTCAGCTATGTTGAGACTACGGAGGGTAAAATCGTTCCTGTATTTGTTATAGCGGACGATGGAGAATATGTCTTTATTCAGACATATCAGGGACAAGCTTCTCTCGAAATTGGACAGGTTCTTAAAAAATAATTTATTTTTCCTGCAGGATGTAATACAATGACATGTATACAAGAAAACATAAGAATTATTGAGGAAAGGATTGGTATTTGCGCGAAAAAGTCGGGAAGGAATAAAGACGACATTACGATGATAGCGGTCAGCAAGACAGTGGACGCCGGTTCGGTTGAACAGGCCGCAAAGGCCGGCATAAAGAATTTTGGCGAAAACCGCGTGCAGGAGTTTTTAAAAAAACGTGAGGTTTTAGTTAGCGCGGTTAACTGGCATATTATAGGCCCGCTGCAGCGTAATAAAGTGAAGTATATACTTGAGGATGTATATTTGCTTCACTCACTCGACAGGCTCTCTTTAGCGCAAGAAATCGAAAAACAGTGCGATAAGAAAGGCACGGAGATTTCTGCGCTTGTGCAAATCAATATTGCCAAAGAGCCGACAAAATCAGGCGTGTTTGAGGAAGACCTCGAACAGCTGTTGGAAAAGCTGTCTGTTTTGAGGAGAGTCCGCATAAAAGGGCTGATGGCGATACCGCCAATTGCGCAAAATGCGGATGATAACAGACCATATTTTGTGAGGATGAATGTGCTTTTCAACAGGTTCAAGAGGTATTTCCCAAATAACACGTTTGAATACCTATCGATGGGTATGTCGAACGACTTTGAAGCGGCAATTGAAGAAGGCTCAAATATGGTGAGGATTGGAACGGCCGTGTTTGGAGCGAGGTCAAAATAAATATTTTGGGGGGTTTAACAGATGGCAAAAGGTTTTTTCAACCGTATCCTGGATGCGGTCGGCCTTGAAGAGGAAGAATACGAGGAAGAACAGATAATGGATGAAGACGAGAGCTTCTATGAAGAAGAATATGAGCCCGAGGAGCAAAGGGTTTTCCGTAGAAAACAGGCGAAAGTTGTTGGGTTGCCGAATGCGGCAAATAGGATGCGTATGCTTGTGTACCAGCCGTGCAGCTATGAGGAAGCCGAGTGTATCATTGATAATCTAAAAGACAGAAAGCCTGTCATTATGAACCTTGACGAACTTGATATAGAACTCGGACAAAGGATACTCGATTTTGTCGGCGGCGCCGTATATTCGCTGAACGGCGATATTAAGAAAGTGGCAAGAAGCATCTTTGTTGTTGCGCCTTCGAATGTTGATATCGCTCAAAACGTAGACGAGAGAAGCAGCAGGGACGGTTTTAGACGGTTTGATTGAATATTATACGCTGCATTACGCCATTATCCCCTGGAAGGCACGGACAAAAGTGCCTTCCAAAGGATACATTTGATGAAGAATCTTAAGGAGGGCGGCCAAAAGATTCTTTTTGGTATGCTTTGAATGATAAACAGCAAAGGCGCCGGGAGACCGTGGCATGCAGCGTATAGTCTGTTGTTTGAAGGAAATATTAAGAACTATACCTATGCTGCATAATACCAGGGAAAGGGGAAGTCACAGTGTCTTTAACAGCAAAAGATATATTGGAAAAAACCTTTAAAAGATCTTTTAAAGGATATGATGAAGACGAAGTCGATAAGTTCTTAGATCAGATTATTGATGAGTTTAAGGCCCTTCAAAGCGAGAACGAGTCTTTAAAGCAAGAGCTTGATTCTGCCAAAGAGCAGGCTAAAAAGATAAAGGAAACCGAAGAGACAATCATGCATACGCTGGTGTCCGCCCAGAAAACTTCCGAACGAATACTAAACGAAGCCGCCAGAAAGGCGGAACTTGTTATTGACAACGCAGAAACAACCGCAAAACGCAGAGCGGAACAAACGACCAGAGAACTTTCTTTGGCCGAAGCAAAGCTGGAGGAAGTTAAAAAGAGCGCGCAAAGGTTTGCTGAGAGCTATGCAAGCATGATCAATGCTGAGGCATCTTCTTTTGAAAAGATTTATCGAAGCTATTTTGGCGATATCGGTGCGATTATCGGCGGCGGGATAAACAAAGATGCGCTCGAAAGGATCGACGGGGATATTACTCAGAGTCTCAAGGAGATAGAGCCTCAGGAAACTGCGCCAAAGCCGGATCTTGATCTGACATCTGCGCCTGACCCGGAAGCAAAAAAGACGCTGCTAGAATTCAATGAGATCAACCAAGCGCTGACCGAGCTCGAAAAAGGCGACGATATTTTACAGGACAGCTATGAAGACATACAGCCGCCTAAGGCCCAAGACGAGAAGCAGCCTGGACTAGGTGGATTTAAACCAAAGTATGATGATTACTCATGGCTATATGAAAACGATGATAAACAGGACGATAATTTTGAGTTGTCTTTCAAAGATCCGAAGGAAAAAGACGAGCTCAAATCGCTGATAGACGAGATCATCGAATAAAAATGTACGATATAGGCATAAAAAAAGAGGGCCCGTTTAGGGGCGGTCAGATAGGGATTTATAATTCCTGAAAAATTCGGCATAGTCGTTGATATTAGGCTATGCCGTTTTTTCGTTTATTTTGGTAAATCGAT
>JBMNOU010000049.1:0-13170 GCA_050943215.1 Christensenellales bacterium
AGGGATTACGTGATAAAGGCGCATTGGAGTCGGCGATTTATCACGTCTTTGCCTCTTTCGATGGAAAAGATCTGTATCCGTCAATGGAAGAGAAGGCTGCACGCAAGGCATTTGCCATCATACAAAGCCACCCTTTTGTGGATGGAAATAAGCGGGTTGGTTTACTGGTGATGCTGGTCTTTCTTGAACTCAATGGTGTTGAATTGTGGTTTACTCAAGACGAATTAATTGATCTCGGCTTTTCCATTGCTGCCGGCAATAAAAACGACAAATCCATTCTTGATTGGATAAATGATCATAAGTCTTAAAAAAGCTTAATATGCAAAGCAGCCAACAGGTGGCTGCTTTGCACTATCTTGCGTTACGGCAGCACGTCCACGCCGGTGAGTTCGCCGCTGATCTTGTCGATCAGCCCGGAGAACAGGTCGGGTACTGCGGCGTTCAGGATGAGAAGGACCGCCGCGCCGATAACGACGACGATCAAAATCTTCATGGCCACATCAAGAAAGCCCTCCGCCTTCTTTTCGGAGATAAAATGTTTGATGGTGTTTCTGATTTTCAACATACTTAATTCTTCCTTTCGTCTTTATTTTTTGGTAATGGATATATACAAATCCGCTTTCCGAGGACAGCTAAAAACAGCCCTCCTTCCGTGCTGCCATAAAAAGCGGGTAAGGGCTAAAAACCCACGGCCTGAAAGTTATTGATGATAAGGATCACAAGGGGAACCATAAAGAGGAGTATAAGCAGTATCGTCAGGATGAACGAAGCCGTCTTGATGCGTCCGGAGCGCTTTTCCATCAAGCGCCGCAGCGTTTCGCGCTCCTTCGTGCGCATATCCTGCTCCAGCACCAACAGGCTGGTGCGCTGGTCAATACCCTGATGCACGCCGCACAGTACCGAGCACAGCGCGGCGAACGACGGGAGCCCCAGCCGGGTGTCCATGCCGCGCAGCGCCGCTTCCTGATTGCCCGTTTTCATGTCGAGTATCAGCCTGTCAAGCTCTGGGCCCATCGCTTTCCCCGCGACCTTCCGGTACTTTTCAAAGAAACTCAAAAGGTTACGGTTATCCTGAAGCGTATAAATAAGCGTTTCCGTCATCCGGGGCAGCTCCGCCTCGATTTCGCGGTTCTGCGCTTCCACCTTTTTTCGAACGGTCTGCATACTCCTGAAGTAGGCGAGCACCGAGGCGACCGCGGTCAGCAGTGCCAGCCACGGGATGCCGAGCGGAATGAACAGCGCACCGATGAGCGCCAGCAACAGCGACCGCGCCTTTGCCTTCGAGACGAAATCCTCCGGTTTTTCCGAAATGTGCAGCCTCGCAAAATCGGCCTCAAAGCGTTTGCGCTTGTATTCGCTCATTGGAAACAACCGTGAGATCAGCCTCGTCAGAGGCAGCAATGCGTCCTGAAACCGTTGCGTCAGGCTTCGCTTACCGTGTATTTCCTGAATAGCGTGAATCGATCTGCCGGAGGGAAATGCGAACGCTGCCTGCGCCAAAAAGTAAAGCCCCGCCGAAAGCAACACAGCTGATGATACAAATAGCAGCAACGTCATTGCTTCTCACCGCCTTCCATCGGGCGGTACAGCCGCGCTACCCAAACCGCCGTAGCTAGTACAGCCGCCAGCACCACTGCCAGCGTGATCTTGCCGGCCAGGGTGGTGGTCAGCATATCGTACCAGTCGGGCATCATCGCGCCCATCAGCGGGATGGCTCCCAGCACGATCATTACCGTGACGATGTAATCGCCAAGCTGCTTACGGATCGTGGTGTCGGTCTCCATCTGCACGCGCCGCATCTCTCCGAGCCTGCCTACGATACCTGACAATGCATACCGTAATTGCCTGTCGCGCTGGCATTGCACCAACACGTCACACCAATCGTGCCAGTACCGGTTGTCGATCCTTTCGCGCAGCCGGTGCAGCGCCCTCACCACGTCGGAATCGACAAGCTGCGTTTCAGCATAGAACTGACGGAACACGCCGTCCAAAGGAGCAGGAAGCAAGCGCAGGCTGCTTTGCACCGCGCCGATCAGGTCGCCTGAGGCGACATAGCTGTTGGTGACCGTGCCCATCGCGCTTTCCAGCTTTTCATTCAGGCTCCGTATGTAATCGCCCGTACGGATACGGATCACGATCAGCGGCGAACAGCCCAGCCCAGCCGCCAGTACCAGCGCTGCAAGGATGTTACTCAACGCCAATCCGGTCAGCAGCCCAAGCAACGCCAATATAACAGCCGCCCACCAGTAGGAGGCGATCTGTCCGCCCATGCCTGCCGCCAACAGCATTTCCTTCGCGTTGTCCGCGGTTGCCGCCAGCTTTCCCTTCGGTTTGCCGGTGATGCGGCGTATCTGTTTCATCCTGTCGCGCCATCGATTAAATGGTTTCGCGAGTTTGCCAGCCATATCCAAAGGACGGATTTTGAATATATAAAACAGCCCCACTGTGATAAGCAGGGCGCACAGGATTTGAGCAATCATGTTTTCACCTCCCGAAAGCGGTCAATCGCCGCCTTGTCCGCGCCGTTGCTGCGCAGGATTTCCGCCAGCTCATCCGAGACGCCGTGCTCCCGTACATATTCGTCCGTTTCGGCGTCAAATCGATAGAGCGTGTTGGCCTGAACCACGCCGCTTTGTATGCCCGTCGCTTCGACGATCTCCATAACGCGGCGCGTACCGTTCGGGAACTGGCGCTTAAACACCATGACGGGGAAAGCCTCCACCACAAAGCTCAGAAGAACGGCGGTTGAAATGTTCGTGTTGCTCATCTGGCACATGGACAGGATACGGCTGTACGCCCGGCGCGCGGAGCCCGCGTGCAGGCTGGTAACCACCGCATGTCCGGTGCGGGCGGCCTCCTGCGCCACCATCGCTTCCGCGCCGCGCATTTCGGCCACCGCGATGATGTCAGGTGAAAATCGCATAGCCTTGCGCAGCAGGTCGTTCATGTCAATGTCGGCATTCGGCAGGTCTGAGGGGCGGGTGCAGGTATGGATGACGCGGTTTTGAGGTTTGCCGTCCTCATCCTCGCTGAACAGGTCGAGCTCGCGCGTCTCCTCGATGGTGTAAATGCGTTTGTTTTTATCCACCGAGTTCAGAAGAAATGCGATGTCCGTGGTTTTACCGCTGCCTGTCTTGCCCGCGAACCCGACCGATACGCCGTGGTTAACACACAGGGTCAGAAAGTCAAGCATCTCCGGCGTAGCCGTCTGCCACTCCACAAGCTGCTGCCTGGTGATTCGCGCCATACGCTGACGGCGAATGGAGAACACTACGCCGCTGCGCCTGTCCGCGACGGGTGGGATCATAGCCGACACGCGGATGCCCTCGGTGATGTAGCTGTCCACGATGGGATTAGTGCCGTCCAGAACGAGGCCGCCCAGCCGCACCATTTTGCGCAGCGTGTCCTCGGCGTGCCGGGCCGAAAGAAAGCGCTCCGGAATTTTTTGCCAGCCGGAGCGCGTCACTATCTCGATGTCCCGCCATGAATTGCCGTTGATTTCCTCGATGTCCGGGTCGGTGATGTATTTGTCCAGAAAACCGAAACCGGCCATGTCGCCGTACAGCCTGTCGGAAAGCTGCTGCATGGACAGGTCGCTAATGTATAGCTGATGGCCGGCGACGAACTCACCGATCAGCCGTTTCACAGCCTCCGCCGCGTCCTTTTCCGTGATACTGTGAGCGAGCGTCCCTGCGTGGTCTTTTGAGATAGCGGCGCGCGCCTGTTCCAGCAGGGTTTCGTATTCGTCTTTGGCCTGCGGCGCGCTGTGCTGCCGCTCATAAGCCAGTTCCCTGAATGTCCGGCTCATACCGTATCACTCCCTTTCAGCAGCGCATGGAGCTTTTTTACCTCGCGCAGATACCACATGGCGGCAGGTGTCGCGCCAACTCCCGGTTCACAGTCCTGCCGGAATTCGCGGACATATGGAAGCGACGCTAAGAACTTCGTATCTGCCGCCTTTTCAACCGCAGAGAGGTCGTACTGTCTGCCCGCCATCGCCGCGACAGGTAATATGCGCTCCTGTGCGCTCATTGTGGAAATAAGCGGCCTGACGCTGTTGAACCAGCAGGTTCCCTGTACGTCCGGCGTGAACAGGGCGATAACCTTATCCGCATAGATGAGTGCGCCGGGCAGGAACGGGTCGCTTCGCTGTCCCGATACGTCAAGGATAACTGTATCGGCTATATCTTCGCACCGCTCAATGAAGTCCTGAGCCAGGTTATCCGTTTCCAGACCGAGTTCATACGAGAGATATTCATCCCGGTCAATCAACCCTGCGTAGAACAGGGTTTTCAGCTTCGGATGCTGGTGCAGGTACGGCGCTGCGTCCATTGCGCCCATTCCGATGGCCTTGCCGAGCGAAGCGTCCGCATCAATCTTCATTCCGTTCAGCCGAGCCGGCAACGTGGGCTGCGTAAGGTCGGTATCTATGACGGCAGTCACACCCTGCCGGGCGAACAGTATGCCCAGCGTATCGCAGAGCGCGCTCTTGCCGGTTCCGTCCCGTCCCCAAACGGCGATAAACATGTCAGCCCACCTCCGTTTCCGCAAGAACCGCATCCGGCACATACTTCGTTACATCTGCGCCTCTGGCGACAAAAGCCAGGTGGATGATGCTCTGGTTTTCCAGTTCCGCGAGAAGGAGCGCCTGTTGCTCTGTGGCATAGAACGACACTGTGACCGGCAGGCTGTTTTTCGTCTCCTCATCCGGCTGTGCCTCAACGCTGGCATCCGCACCGTTGCTTGCCGTCACCATGCATACCTCGATGTACCGTAATTCAGGGTAGATGACCGCGCCGGATAAATCGGCTTCCTCCGTTTCCGGCTCCACGCCCAGCGATTGATTTACGGAGCTCTTTGGCAGCGCTATCACCGTCACCAAATCTCCGGGTAACAGGTGTCCAGATACACCCGATGCGAGAGTAGGCAGCGTGACCGATACAACCGTCTTGCCCTTTGCTGTACCGGCCGGGAAAGAATTCTGTTCCGCAAGTGTTGACGACATCTTTGCAGCAGTCAGATAATCTCCCGCATATAGGTCAGTCACCGAATATTGGCCAACTGCCGATGATATGTCGCTGATACTGCCTTCGACAAGTGTTTCCGGTATACTCACTGTCTCCAGCATCTCGGCGGTTAGCTGGGTGCCTGCTTCTATGGGCTGCTTCATGCGAACGGCGCTTACATATGCACCCTGGCTGCCGTTCTGCAATGACGGCAATGCGAAGAAAGCAATGAGCAGCGCCGTAATGATACAGAGTGCTCCGATGACAAATCGGTTTTTAAGAAACTTCATGGACTAATACCTCCTGATAGATTTTGATTGATTCTTTTTCCCGGCTGGTATACCGGCTGGTAACCTGGGGGAGAGGTGCGGAGAGGGGGAAACGAAAAAACGGCCTGATGCCGTTTTCAACAAAGATACTACCCCCCTGGTGTAAGATGATTTTGGTTTAACCCTCAAAGACGACGCATTTTTCAAGGCTACATTTTCGGAGGGTTTCGTCATAGTACAGGCAATGCTTACAGTCCCGCTTTTTCATTTTCTTGATTGGCCGACGGTCAAAGCCCGGCGATTCGCACATAAGGCGCTCATATATGCGATCCTTTCCTAACGTAAAAAGCACCGCGCCCACCTCCCTTCAAGGAACAGCATGAAAAAACGCCCTTGCTTCACCAGCCTGGGCGTCTTAGCGTTCATATTCCCGTTCCTGTTTCGTTCTTTCGAGCTTCTTATAGTAGAGGTCGAGCGCTTTGATGATGATGTCTTCCTTTTGCTTGGGCGTATATTCTTTGGGGAAGTATTTTTCGAGCCGGTTGCCCTTAATGGTCAGGTTATTCTGCTGCGGCTTTTCCTCGCTCATGACCAGTTCGATGCCGTTGCGGTCAAGCTTTCCTTCCTGCGCCGCCTGTTTAAGCCGCTGCGCCTGTGACAATGACGGTGTACACTCATTTTGCTCTATAACATTAAGCAATTCGGTTTGTAATTCCTGTGGTATATATGAAAGCTCCACGGCAGGGCTGAAGGCAATTTTTTTTTCATCAACCATTTCAAGTAGGGGTGTAACAAGTTCGTTTAGGCGGATATATCGTTGAACCTGTTTCACACTTTCTCCTGCATTTTCAGCTACAACTTCATTGGAGCGATGTCTTAACTTCGGGTCAAGTTGGCCCGAAGTTAAATCTGTCCTCGCGCCCTGCCGTTTCAGCGCCTCCAACTTCATCTTATACGCCTTTGCTTTTTCGCTGAAAGTGATTGTTTCGCGCTGGATGTTACCATCCACTACCAGTATAGTAGCAGAATCATCGTCAATCTCACGGACGATGAGGGGGAGGGTATCGCAGCCCGCCAATATGCTTGCGAGCTTACGCCGGTGTCCTGATAAGAGTTCATATCCGCCGTCTGCCCGTGGCCGCGCAAGGCAGGGCGTATGCACGCCAATACGCTGGATGCTTTCCACCATGTCCATAAGCTCGGCATCCTGCCGGACATGGTAGGGGTTATTAGCGAAGTCATGGACTTCCGATATAGGCACGTTTAGTACCTGCTCACCCTGTTGCTGCTTTTCCGCTTGCCGGCTTTCCTCACTGCTGAACAGGTCATCTACCGAGGTCAATCTCTTGTTTCGCACGTTGCTTGCCACCGGTCATCACCTCCTTTGTCAGAGCCTCGTATGCTACGGCTGCTTTGCCGCGCGCGTCGTATGCGTAGATGCTTTTGCCTTCAGCGCTCGTTTCCGCCGCTTTGATGGCAAGCGGTATTTCCGTTTTGAACACGCGCAACTTGTCCCCGTAATCCCGCCGCAGGATGAAGGAAATATCTTTTGCGAAATTGGTACGAGCGTCCACCATAGTCAGGAGAGCGCCTTCAATTTTCAGATCGGGATTGATGTTGCGTTTAACGCGGCCTATGGTTTGCAAGAGCTGCGACATGCCTTTGGCGGGGAGGTAGTGCGCCTGTACGGGGATAATCACGCTGTCGGCAGCAGCGAGCGCGTTGACGGTGATCATTCCAAGGGATGGCATACAGTCAATAAGAATGTAGTCGTAGTCCTTTTTGACTTCGTTGAGATAGTTCCGCAGCACGATCTCGCGGCTCATGGTGTTGACCAGCGACACTTCCATAGCGGAAAGCTCGATGTTGGCGGGCATAAGGTCAACGCTTTCGTCGTGATGCAGGATGCCTTCGCCGGGTTCGATGGGTTCATCCATGATGATCTTGGTCATAATGGTGGCGAGGGTAACAGGCAGCTTATCCGGTTCATTCCATCCGAGGCTGTCCGTGAGGTTGCCCTGCGCATCAGCGTCTATCAGCAGCACCTTCTTACCTTGCCGCACCAATCCAATGCCGAGGTTTACGGCGGTAGTGGTTTTACCCACGCCGCCTTTTTGGTTAGCGAGGGCGATGATTTTGGTATTCAATTCTTTTATTCCTCCTTTAGCTATACTAAAAAAGCCAATTGTTTTTACAATCGGCTTTAAATGGTTATATATTCCTTTTTTAGTCCTTTCATCCATTGTACTAGGAAATTACCCAGCTATACTATAAACACTCCTACCAGCACCGTAATAATTGTCATAGATATGCTGATAAACTTTTTCACACTTAATATGATAAATTTCAGTAGAGTAGCTTCGTGGCAATTCATCGTCTAATATTTTTTCAATAGTATAGAGGACATCTGCCCGTGCTTGTTGCTTCTTACGCCAATCAAGTACTAGCTTTTCTTTCTTTAGTGTTTCAAGCAACTGCCTTGCGACCTTCTTTACTTGCTGCTTCTCCTTCTCACCCAGCTCCATTTCAGGTTTGATGAGAATATCAAACATGGCCAGCTCTTCTTCAGATAGATTTTCTTGCATATGACGTTTTTGCTCTTCGTTGAGTGCTTCAGCAAAGTCAATAAGATTTTTATATATGATATCTACATTCTTACTCCCTGAATTGTAATCAGCGATCATTTCTTCAAAGCGTTTCAAATAATCAGTTCTTGTCATATTTTTCTCGATCATATCATATAAGACTTGTTCAACTTCTACTCTTAGTTTTTGAAGTTCAATATTCTTATGTTTTTTCTCGAAATCACGCCTCATTTTTTCGAAATCAAGACCGGATAAATCGATAATATTATTTACATCATCGGTTATAATATAGCTATGTGCATCTATGGATAGATCAAGTATCTGTTCGATTTCCTGTGTAACTTCCTCTATATTAGCAAAAGGTGTTAATGTGCGTATTTTGCCTAATAGGCTATGAAAGCATTGACAGATATCCTCATATTCATATGCTCTGCGGTCTGGAAGAATAGCTTTGAACAATTTCCACGAAAGTCCTGCAAGTTGTAGAAAGTGTCTTTTTATTTCCTCATTGGCTATAAGACGGTCAACAGCATCATCCATAAGTGCTATTTTTTCAAAACTAATTGCCGAGCCACTCAGGATATGATCAAGGTTTATATTACATGATTCACAATGTTTTTTAGTTTGATCTATAGACTCATGCAAATCGAATATAAGCTGTTTCTTATTTTTTACAGGTAGTTCAACCCCTTTACCCGGCTTTGCATAGATAGAGAGAGCTTTTTGTAAGTTTCGGAATACACCGATATAATCCACTATTAACCCATTAGTTTTACCTTCAAAAACACGGTTAGCACGGGCAATAGTCTGCATAAGTGCATGATTACGCATAGGCTTATCAAGGTATATGGTTGATAGCGATTGTACATCAAAACCGGTTATCCACATGCACAAACAAACACAATCCTTAAGGGATTGTCAGGCTTTTTAAATTTCTCATCGAGTCCCTCTTTTTGTATCCGCTTACGAATTGGTATAATATCAATGCCTTTTTTTCTAAAATCATCAACTTCATTTTGAGAAGAGGAAACAACTACCGCCATTTCTGTCTCTTTCATATAATGTAACTTTACTCTTATAGTCTTAGCCTCAGTCCCTGTAGCTTCCGCAAGCTTCGATTGTAAATAGGTTATATACTTCTTCCATTCATCTTGTACTTTGAAATACATTTTTACTGCGGTTAGCTTGTCGATACTAACAATCATTGCTTTACCCATATATCCTCGATTCATAAAATGTTCGACGATATCCTGTGCAATACGGTCAAGCCGTTCCTCGCGGGTTATAAGATGATATTCTCGCAGAAACTCACGTTCTAATTTATCTTCCTGTGCTTCATCCAACATAGCAGCCTCAATCACTTGATTCAAATCATCATTCAAGTCTTCATTTATTAGCTGCAACTCAGGGATACGATTCTCATAATATAGTGGAACAGTAGCATGATCCTCAACTGCTGCTGAAAAGTCATATATACTGATGTAATCTCCAAAAACATCCCTTGTTACAGCATCACCTTCCATTAAAGGTGTACCGGTGAAACCAATAAAGGATGCATTAGGCAACGCTTTCCGCATATTTCTTGCTAAAGTATCATACTGGCTACGATGTGCCTCGTCAGTAATAACAATAATATCGTCGCGCAAATTAATTGGTTTAGATATATCTTCCCATTGAAATTTTTGTATAAGAGTAAATATCATTCTATGGTCTTCTTTAAGAATCTGCTTTAATCCATTAATACCCTCGCGATTATCATAATTATCACAACAATCAACTTGGCATCTTTCATTTACTGCTCCAACGGAGCTAAAAGTTTTATATATTTGATCGTCTAAATCTGTGCGATCAGTAACGATAATAAATGTCCAGTTTCCCGGCATCTTGCGTAATATCTTTTGTGTAAAAAATACCATAGAAAAGCTTTTACCGCTTCCTTGAGTATGCCAGAACACACCTAACTTACCATTCCGAGATTTTATATCTCGAACAGTCTCAACAGCATTATTGACCCCCAAGAACTGATGATTTTTTGGAATAACTTTTATAGTATCATTTTGGAAAAGGACAAAGTTCTCTAGTATATCTAACAACCGCATATGGTCACAGGTACCGCGTAACATAGTTTCCAAACTGACCTTAGAAAACTCTTTTTCGGATTCAACCCTTTTCCACTCATTAAAATACTCCATTGTTGAAGTAATACTTCCGATGCAACTATTACTACCATTCGACAGAATAATAATACCATTATACCAAAAGAGTTGTGGTATCGTGTCCTTGTAGTCCCTTAGGTTATTATTAAATGCATCCTCCACTCGCTTGTGAGAAGCTTTCAATTCAATAAACACAAGAGGTATCCCATTAATAAAACCTACTAAATCGGCACGGCGCTTATATATTTGGCCTGTGATCCAAAGCTGATTAACCATGAGATATGTATTGTTCTCTGGAGTCTTCCAATCGATGATCTGTACAATGCCCTCAGTTTCTTCATCGTAGTCATCTCGATAAGTAACAGATACTCCATCTTTGAGCAAATGGTATATCTCCTGATTAGCATTGATCGGGCTTAAGCTGCTACGGTCACGAGTAATCTCTTCTATTGCTATACCTAAAGCATCCAAGTCAATACCGGGATTCAACCTTAAGATCGCTTCATGAAGATAACGCGTTAATACCACATCAGACGCAGTTTCTCGGCCTAATGTACCATCCTTTCCGAATGTTTCATCATAGCAGTTCAGGGTCTTCCAGCCCATGGAGGATAATAATCCCATCGCCGGTTGTTCTACCAGGTAATCTTCGGTATAGCGATTCATTAGCTTGTACCCCTAGTCAATGGTTTTTGTTTCTTTGTTGAATTCCTTTTTCTATTACTTCTTTAACTTGTTTTGATGATACCATTTCTTTGTCGTAGATTTCCAAAACGAATTCTTCTGTTGATGAATCTGTTCGATAAGTATCGCGTAAGATTAAAAGCAGCTTGCCGTCAGGATGATCTCCCATTTCTCGTCCTTTAGCACGGGCATTAATAACAGCCGTAATAAGGTCAATAAGTGATTTTGCTAAAGTTATTCCCGCTGTTCCCAGTGCGATCCATGCAACGATTTCTGGACCACTTTCATGTTCAATAAAATCAAAATTGCGTTCATTATTTGGGATATTTTTTAATGACTCTTCAATAAGCCTATATGCTTCAGGCGAATGCTCCCTATGAAAGCATCCAGATGCAACTCGAATTTTAATAGTTATCGGCTCTTTATTTTTGTGAGGGGATGATGCTTTATGTAATATATACATGGTATTACCTCCATTAATATCTGATAGGAATCTTTGATTGTTTCACGTCAATTTTATCACTATATCCATTATCTTTCAAAAAGCGTTTTAACCCATTTTCAGCAAGATCATTTTCCAACATGGGTGAAAGTGTAATACTGCTAATTGTATTACATTTATCAAGCTTCAATTCGCAGTACGGAACCATTATACCATTTTTCATATCATACCCGGTTTGTAACACGTCATCTTCCGCATTTTCGCATTCCAGGGGAACCCTGACAATGAATCTATATTCCCTTTCAGCCGAGAAGGCGCTATCCTTAAAAAACAGTCTGAAATTTTCAAGATATGTCAGTAACTCGCCTTGCGATTCCTGTCTTGTAATATCGTTATCTTCTTCATCATTGATATCCAATAAACTATCATTTAATTTCTGGTCTACCGATTGAATAATGCTTTTTAAAATATCAACCTTATCTTTTTCTTTATATATTACTTTTCCATAGAACACATCCACATTAGGATTACGAATTGGTCCAAAACAGTTTAGAAAATCATTAATAGATATTTGAAGATTATAGCCCTGATAATTTCCACCTTTAACGTAGTAATTCCACATTCCCAATGAATCCGAAAGGTCTGTGGCGCAAAATACATAGTAACGCATCTTATACATTTTGATCTTTAAACCTTTTAAACCTTGGGGCTGTGATGGAGATAAGTTTACAAGAGTCTCCCATTCATAGTTATCAGTAATAACGTTATTCAGCATTTCCCCTACACTTGGGTCGTGTAAACTATAATACGTTTCCTCAAGTGCTGTTTTAAGAGGTTCTCGTATATGGTTATATTCCGATTTATCATTTAGGAATTGGCAATCAGTGAATCGAATAGTTTGATTTTTAAGTATGGAAAACAATCCCTGAGCTGAAGTATAATGATAAATTTTCTGTTTTGGCAGAATGCTTGAACCATCCTCAGATGGATTAAAACATTTTATGTGACTGGATGCAAAATCGCTCATATTTATATCCTCTCACAATCATGTAATACTTGTTTTATAGATACTTTTCTTACATTTTAACACTTAGTCCTTCTCCTATACAGTTAATTAGTTCTTTCATAATATAATCCAAATTGATTTTGTCATAGGGGCTTCGTAGTTGCTTTTCAATTATCTCTGCTAATGATAAGTCATGGAGTTTTTCTCCGTCAAAATTATCATAATGACAGATAAAATCGTCAGCCAAAGTTTTTATAGCCTTTCGGATGGGGAAGTCTTCACATCCTTCCAAAAACTCTTGACTAAGCATATTTTCTATTCTATCGGCTAACGCATTTTCTCCAACTTTTCGTAAAAGTACTTGGGCAGAATAATTATTTTTATAACGCTCATTTTCAACACATATTGCCCTAAGCTGTACTATGATTATGTCCAGATATGTGATTACATCGATATCTTTATTTCCTACGATGTTAATTTCTCTAAAGCGTTTATATCTCCTTAGCAACAAAGAAAAATGAATATTAAAATTATCAATGTATTGTGCTAAAAGAAATAGCTCGTCCATATCCTTTTCTTCGCTCAATTCTTTATCTGACATTTACGCCCTTCCTCCATAGGTATAGGAATGTTTGAAACTTCAATATCACCAGAGATTAACCATGGTAAAAGTAAATCACGTGTTTTACGAAGATTTATATTTTTCTCATTCAAACATTTTATTTGAGAAAAACAAGGCTGAGCGATTTTACTGAATGTATCTAAAATATGTTGAGGCGGGACCGAAATAGTGTGCTTTTCAAGTATCTTCGCATCGGCTCGTTGGCGACCGGAAGCACCAGTCATACTTTTTATTAATAGCTCTCTGAATTCTTCCTGTCTAGCCATAATATATACAACTTCAGGTGTAAGTTTTTTGTTTTGTAAAACTATGAATTCCGTTGAACCGATACCAATTTCACCTTTATTAAGGCATTGAACAAAACCGGTTTTCCCATTCTCTAGGCAAGGAGTAATACGAG